>JAHFQF010000189.1:0-1774 GCA_023266435.1 Legionellales bacterium
CTAAGCCCAGGGTACCGGCTAAGCTACAGACCTCATGAGAGATGCCTTCCATCAGACACCCATCACCTACAAAGACATAGGTATGGTGATCAATGAGGGTACAATCAGGGCGATTAAATTCGGCTGCTAAAGAACGCTCTGCAATAGCCATACCGACCGCGTTTGCCAACCCTTGCCCCAACGGCCCTGTCGTGGTTTCAACGCCGGGTGTATGCGCATGCTCTGGGTGGCCAGGTGTTTTGCTATTTAACTGACGAAAATTCTTTAGGTCGTCTAGGCTGACGTCATAACCACTTAAATGCAGTAATGCATACAGCAACATGGAGCCATGCCCATTGGATAAGACAAAACGATCGCGATTAACCCAATTCGGGGATTTTGGATGATGCTGCAAAAACTCGCGCCATAGTACAGTCGCAATGTCTGCCATCCCCATGGGCATGCCAGGGTGGCCCGAATTGGCCTTTTGGACAGCGTCCATACTTAATACTCTGATTGCGTTTGCGAAATGCGGTGAATTTGCCATGACCTCTCCAAGTACGCCTTTAACAAGGCGCACAGTATATCATTTTATTTAGATTATGCTCTAACTTTTTGGCCTATAGGGTCATCGGATTTGCTTTGATCACAAACTTAAATCGAAGTTTTTCCACTTGATCGAGCATCCCATGCTGGGGATTTGCTGCTCTGGTCCCCGACCAGTTTTTGCGACCAATAGCATGGCCTCAAGCAACTCATGAGGCGCATCTTTGGCGGCAGCTTCACGCTTACTGGCATCTAATCGACCGCGATATTGCAATTCACCGGCAACATTGTATCCAAAAAAGTCAGGCGTGCAGACTGCACCATACGCTTGTGCGACTGTTTGAGATTCATCCCAGAGATAGGGAAAAGGGAGTTCTAACTGCTCGGCCAAGCGCTGCATATTGTCAAAACTGTCTTCTGGGTAAGCAGATGCATCGTTAGAATTGATAGCAATACAGTAAATTCCTGATTGTTTTAAGGCTTTTGCATCGGCAATTAACCGTGGGAAAATAGCTTTTACATACGGACAATGATTACAAATAAACATCACTACAGTTCCATGGGGGCCCATTAACTCTGTAAGTTTGTATTCTTTCCCATCTGTGTTCAGTAAACTAAAAGGGATGATTTTTTGGCCAGACGCGCACACCGGCGTTTCAGTTAAAACCATGGTATTCTCCGGATTTCATAGAAAAATCGTGATAGACGCGGTATGATAACAAAAATTTCAACCAAAATCGTCTAACCATTTTTGATTAGCCGTTTTATGCAAAATAAAGGATGATTGTAGCATGTCAGGATATCATTTCATCACCTCCGAATCCGTCTCTGAAGGTCACCCAGATAAAATTGCCGATCAAATTTCAGATGCAATTTTGGATGATTTATTACGCCAAGATCCGCACGCACGTGTCGCATGTGAAACCTTTGTCAAAACAGGGATGGCCATCGTAGGCGGGGAGATCACTACCTCTGCGTGGGTAGATGTCGATAAGATCGCACGTGAAGTGATTCAAAAAATCGGTTATACAGATGCAGACATGGGATTTGATTATAATTCCTGTGCAGTCATTTCTGCAATTGGAAAACAATCTCCTGATATTTCCATGGGAGTTGATAGAAAAAATGCCAAACTGGGTGCAGGTGATCAAGGTATCATGTTTGGTTATGCGACCGATGAAACCACGGTATTCATGCCCGCTTCCATTCACTATGCACACCAACTGATGATGCGCCAAGCACAGCTCCG
>JAHFQF010000189.1:1784-4072 GCA_023266435.1 Legionellales bacterium
CTCCGAAAAACTAAAAAACTACCTTGGTTAAGACCCGATGCAAAAGCACAGTTAACGCTAGAATACCAAAATCAGCGTCCCGTTCGTATTCATACGGTAGTACTGTCTACACAACATACAGCAGACATTCCGCACTCGCAGTTACAAGAAGCGGTTATGGAAGAGATTATCAAACCTGTTTTACCTGCGCATTGGTTAACCAATGATACTGTATACCACATTAATCCTACTGGACGTTTTGTCATCGGTGGCCCTCAAGGAGACACTGGGTTGACTGGTCGTAAAATCATCGTAGATACCTACGGTGGTGTGGCTCACCATGGCGGCGGTGCGTTTTCTGGCAAAGATCCCTCTAAAGTCGATCGCTCAGCCGCTTATGGTGCACGATATGTAGCCAAAAACTTGGTGGCAGCCGGCTTAGCATCCCGATTAGAAGTGCAACTTTGCTATGCCATTGGTTTGGATCATCCTTTGGCAGTGAGTGTGAATACATTTGGTACAGGCAAAGTGGACGATGAAATCTTAGTGAAAATCACCCAAGATTTGTTTGATTTAAGTCCGCAAGGCTTGATTGACATGTTAGATTTGCTGAAACCACGCTATTTAGCCACTGCAGCCTACGGTCATTTTGGCAGAACTCAAGCAGAGTTCAGCTGGGAAAACTTAGACAAAGTGGATGCTATTAAAAACCATGGCTTATTACGATAATTTATCATGTTCATCGCACGTATTTTTCTAGATCAACCATTGAATGAAACACAGGTGATCAGCCTAACCGCTGATCACTATCATTATTTGGTGCATGTGATTCGCGTCCAAGTAGGTGATCCATTAAAGTTATGGAATGGTCAAGGCGGGGAATATGAGAGTCAAGTTGTCGATATCACAAAAAAAGCAATCTCTATTCGTTTAGATACTTTCTCACCAGTTGATCGAGAATCCCCTTGTCACATTGAACTGGTTGTGCCTTTGTTATCCAGTGAAAAAATGGATCTAGTCTTACAAAAATCTGTTGAATTGGGCGTCTATCAAATTTCACCCGTAATCTGCGAACGCGCCGCAGTCAAACTCAATGCAGAAAAATTAGAAAAGAAAAAAGCACATTGGATGCAAGTCATCATTTCTGCTGCAAATCAAAGCCAGAGAACACGTTTACCACAATTAAATGCACTCAAACCATTCCAACATTTTTTTGATCAATATACCCATCCAATTGTTTTATTCACCCCTCCACTTGCTCATCATACACCACGCAGTCTACCTACCCAGTGTCAACAGTGTCGCATTTTAATCGGTCCAGAAAGCGGCTTTAGTACAGCAGAGTTACGTCATGCAGCAGACAAGCAGGCCTATTTTAAAACCTTAGGCCAACGTGTGCTGCGTGTAGAAACCGCAGCCATCAGCTGCATGACCTATGCCCAATCAATTTGGGGCGACTTTAATCTCTAAATAATTCGGACATTCTTTACTTGCTAAAAGCGGACATTTTTCATTTGCCGCTACACACTAAATAATTCTGCCATTTATCCGATACTAAAGAAGACTAGTTATCGTGGGTGGCACATGGGTATATCATCGCATCTTAAAAATAGAAAATTTGGCTTTCTAGGCCATTTTTCTCTTCGTGCTAAACTCCTTTTGTTTCCAGCACTCATTACACTTTTTATGCTGGCTTCTACATGCCTGATTTTTAAGATGATTGAAGATCAAACTAGACCTTATACTAAAGTAGTGCAGCTCGTATCTTCTAGTCAAACCACGATCAATCAATTAGCGAATTTTACTAGATACCTTTATCATTCAAAGCATACAATCGCGGACTTACAACAAGCCATCAACCTCTATCAAACTCAGAGCCATTATTTTTTCGAAACCATACAAAAAGATGCTGCTTTAAAACCAATCGTCATATCCAATCACGCAAAAAAATCCATAGAGCAATTCACTCAAGATCTAGAAAGGAAAGACACCCAGTTAGAAAAAAAATATTTCTCTGTGATGGAAGACCTGGCTAAACTCAGTGATGAATTCTCACACTACAATCAGTTACAATGGCAAGCCACTCAAAATGATACATTAAAAAAGATAGAGACTTTTATGATTATTCTCGTGCTAGCTATTTTCAGCTTAATAGCGGGTATAGTCTATATTGCTGTTGTGATTACACGTCCTGTGCATGCTATCACTATGGCTGTTAAAGCATTTGAAATGGGTAATCTCTCTGTACAACTTCCGCCTGAAACATCCGATGAATTAGGATCCTTGTCTAGAGCTTTGGGATCCTTAAT
>JAHFQF010000190.1 GCA_023266435.1 Legionellales bacterium
CAACAGAAAATTTTTATCTGCTGATACTTATATACCCAAGATACTCCAAAATACCTGTTCCTAGCTGCTCGAATTTAACCCCCTGCAGCCTTCCTCACCTCGCAATAGTATCGACTATTCCTTGGTTCGGAAAACTTCATCTGGCTAAATTCGCTTTGCTATAAACTACGCATTTTGAAGCATCTTGGGTATATTCGTCGAAATAGACGGGGTTTGCAAGCAGCCACTGATGAGTTAGCAGATACAAGCATCGCAAAAAGGCTACTGCTCAAGTCAAGCAACACCGCTGAGAAAAATGTAAAAAGAAAATGGCTTGGGTCACTAGTCGCATTTATTTTTTACGACGCCATTTGTCTCTTTCTTTAGGGTTTTGTGCAGCACGCAACAGACGTATGGTTTTAGGGTCGACTTCTAAAGGTGCATAAATTTCTATTCTATCACCGGCTTTTAACACGGTTTGTAAAGTGGCTGCTTTCCCCCAAAGACCTACAGATAGCGTCTCCCACTCAAAGGGCGGCAGACGCTTTTGAATCTGCGGATCGCTCAAAACCCTACGAATACTCGCTCCGGTGGGCGCCAGACAATCAAACCAGCATCCTTTTTGTTGCTCGTCATTGTAGGCGATTGAGATTTTAATTTGATTAGGATGCATAAAGGTGCTTCGCTCGCTCACAAAACTGTTTAACTAAGGATTGGCATAACGCCTCAAAGGTACTTTGAAACCACCAATTCAGCAACTGATGACTGAGAGTAAATTGAGCCTCAAAAGTGACTTGGCAACCCTCACCTAAGGTATGAAAATGCCACTCTGCAAAAAATGACTCAAAGGGACCTTTTTCAAGACGCATACTAATAATACGAGCAGGTTGCAAAAGATTACGCGTTGTAAAAGCCTGGGTAAACGGCCCTTTACTAATCCACAAGGTGGCAATCATCTCTTCATCATTGTGCGCTAAAATTTCAGTCTTTTTACACCCTTGTAAAAAACGTGGGTAATTCTCCACATCATTGACTAATTGATACATTTGCTCGGCCGAATAAGGGACTAGCGCTTCCCGTTTAACTTGAATCATCGTTTATTTCGCTACCATCTGGGAGGGGTTTATTATACAATGCGGGGGTTTTGTAACAAGTTTTTTTGATTTTTTGACATACAGATGGCTAAAAAACCCAAAGAAGAGGAAAAAGACACCTCGATTGCGGTCAACCGACGCGCATGGCATGACTACGAGGTCCTTGAAGAAATTGAGGCCGGCGTTGTCTTGCTTGGCTGGGAAGTCAAAAGCATCCGTGAGAAAAAAGTCCAAATTACACAAGCACATATCATTATTAAACATGGAGAGCCGCTTTTTATAGGCGCTCAGATCACCCCACTGTTATCAGCCTCTACCCATGTCAATACCGATCCTACCCGCACTCGTAAGCTCTTATTACGTAAAGCGGAAATCAGACGTCTGATTGGCGCCGTTGAGCGTAAAGGTTGTACTTTAATTCCACTCAAAATGTATTGGAAAAGGCAATTTGTGAAGGTTCGTTTTGCACTGGCTAAAGGTAAAAAGAATGTTGATAAACGCCATGATCTGAAAGAGCGCGATTGGACTCGGCAGAAACAACGCCTAGGAAAGCTGTCTCAACGCGGTTAATCTACCCCCTATTTCTCTGCAAAAATTATTCACAACTCTCTGAACACTCTCTCTCCATAAACTCAGCTCAGAGTTTTCGTTTGAGTTAGCCTAGAGGGGAAGGCAGCTGCAGAAAACCTCCGGCAGACGTGTTCGCAGGCCCCACAGGTTGATACTGCAGGTGCCACAGATACCCATGTCCAAAAGTGCCCCCAAAAGCCTTTTAAATCTCTAAAATATTCAAAGGACACCCACCCTGCTCTTTTCAATTGGTGGGTCTTCGCCTGATTCAATGCAAGGCCAAAAACCATGGGACACCCACTTTTTTAAAAAAGTGAGTTTTTCTTCTAGTTGGTGTATTATCCCGCTTAATAAACTATTTTTATCACTAACAGCAATATTTATTATGAGTTTAATTGATATCATCCAGAACGGAGCTCTAACGGAGCATCAAAAATTAGAACAAATCAACAAGGCGCTTATTCTCCAATCAGCGCATGTCGGTCAAACGGATAAAGAGCGAGAAACGCTACTACATTGGGCAGTTCGAGCTAACTATCCTGCTATCACTCGAGCACTTATTCAAGCGAGAGCAAATGTCAATCAAGCGAGTAACGATGGGGTAACTCCTCTTCATTGGGCTGCTTATTATGGTCATGATGTTATATTACAGATATTGATTCAAGCTAACGCAAAGGTGAATCAAACTGATCATAAAAAGTGGTCCGCGCTGCATTGGGCTGCTCAAAATGGTCATACTGCTATCATCCAAGCGTTAGCTCAAGCTGGGGCCAATGTAGATCAAACGGATGATGAGGGTTGGGCCCCTCTCCATAGGGCGGTCTATGAGGGCAACATTGATAGCGTTCAAGCCCTCCTCCAAGCCAAGGCAGATGTAAATCTAACTACTACATCTGGATGGACTCCGCTTCACTGGGCTGTATATATGGGGCATTTTGATCTCGTCTGCCTATTAATTAAAGCCAAAGCCAATTTGGACCAAGTTGATCATGATGGCTGGCGCCCGCTGCATTGGGCCATACACAACGGTTATACTGATATCGCGCAGTTATTAAGAAAAACTGCACAAAAAAGGCATTATCTTACTATTTTAAAACTGTTTTATATTGAAAACATTTATGTCGCTCAAGGATTACCTGTTAGCAAAGTGTGTGCGCTTCCCGTAGAGTCATCAGAAAACAGTCCTTGTTTTTTATATGATTTTAAGACTGCTCCCAGACATGAAATGAAGCAATTATGTCATCAAGCAACGCGTGAATTTGAGAGTTGGAGATATGAGATAGTATTAAATCAGGAATGTCATGCTTTATTACATAGACAACCTATGCAAAACCGCCTTGATGAAACTGCCCTCTATACTGCCCGAGAAGCAAAGTGGCATGATCATCCTGAAAAATATGCAATCTTGCCGTATAAGAAACTACGCTTGGCATAAAACTGCTGAACCTGTGACGCTGATTTAGCAACAGGTGCTGGACGTCAAGTTAATCTGAATATTTTTAGAGTTTTTTCAGAGCAAAGGGATAGCGTTTATTTTTAAAAGTGAGCTTTCCTTCTAATTGTTGTATTTTCCCTGAATTTTTGCTACGATCCGACATTGGGGGCGATTATGGCTTCGACGTGATCATGAATCGCTTGGGGCATGTCGAGTACACAGTGTCATCTCGTTAAACTGTCGCTGTAATTCGTTATAAATGCAAACGACGAAAACTACGTAGCAATCGCTGCCTAAAACTCAGCTGCTACCCGCTGACTAGACTTGCTTATGGGTCTTACTCATCGGCCATATACATAAGCCTCGTCCTTTAGCTTGCCTGGTGCTAGGGGATTAACGCTTACAGGCTCGCCGTTATCCGCTGCGTTAGATTGGGTGGGTAATGGTCAAAACACAATCTAACTAAACATGTAGATCCAATCGTGGATTGTTTACGGACGCGGGTTCGACTCCCGCCGCCTCCACCATTTAACTGTTTGATTTTATTTGATTTTTCGTAATTCAAAGAGAAAATGGGAGCAAATTGGGAATATTACAAATCAGATATTGCTAACCTGCCCTAAACAATTGCTCCAATTATTAATGGGTTTGTATCCACGATTAATTGTAGAATCAGGAATCCACTTTCCATAGGTTAGCATCACCATTTCTGTATCTACGTGCCCCATCTGATTAGCAACCCACATGATATTCTCACCCGCTGATAGCAACATCGAGGCATAAGTATGCCTTGTCTGATAAGAATTTCTATAACGTACACCTGCTCTTTTTAAAGTAGGGACCCACGCAATTTTTCTTATCTGGTGGTCATTTGATCTTGCCCCGGTATTCCGGACACCCTACTAAGCTAGTATAATCTAGCGAAGAGAGGTGTAACATGACTGACAAAATTAGGAAAAAATATAGCGCTCAATTCAAAGAGCAAGCATTAG
>JAHFQF010000191.1 GCA_023266435.1 Legionellales bacterium
TTGCGTGGCGATGACATTACTAAAGAAGAGTACGCTGCTGAAAGCAATATTGATCCAATTCTATTACGTCCAGTGGATGAATTAGAGTTAACCGTACGCTCAGCCAATTGCTTGAAAGCTGAAAACATTTACTACATCGGCGACTTGATACAATTAACCGAAATGGAATTGTTGAAGACGCCTAATTTAGGTAAAAAATCATTAACAGAGATTAAAGACGTCTTAGCCGATAAGGGTTTGTCTTTGGGGATGAGATTAGAGAACTGGCCTCCAGCAAGTCTTGAAATGAAAGAAATTGCTAAGTCTTCTTAAGGTGGGATGTATAAAAAATGCGGCATCGTAAAAGTGGTTTAAAAATAAAAAATAGTCCTTATAGAAAATCAATGTTTCGTAACATGTCGTCTTCTATTGTGGAACATGAGTGCATTAAAACAACGCTCCCTAAGGCAAAAGAGTTGAGAAGAGTCATTGAGCCTCTGATCACCTTAGCTAAAGAAGACACAGTTGCAAATAGACGTTTGGCTTTTGCACGTCTGCGTAATAAAGACGCCGTCGCTAAATTGTTTAATGACGTTGGCCCAAGAAACAGGGAAAGAAAGGGTGGTTATCTCCGAATCCTGAAGTGCGGATTCCGCGCAGGTGATAACGCGCCAATGGCGTATGTTGAGTTTGTGGAAAGAACTCAAGCTGCGGCTGAATAAAACAAAAAGGGGCTCAAAAGGCCCCTTTTTTTATCCCTCTTTTTCCCGCCCTCTGATCTGAAAGCCAACAATGCCCTTTTTCTGTACCCAAGATACTGCAAAATGTTTGGATATTGGCAATGTGAATTTATCCAGATGACGTTTTTTGATCCGAGTAAATAGTCAGCTTGTGCTATTGCGATGTGAGGAAGCGGGCCGTTGGGAAGATGCAATAAGCTAAAAGTTAGTTTTTTACAATTATATTATCAAGCCTTAAGAAAAGGCCGGCGCACGGGCTGGCGGAGAGGGAGGGGTTCGAACCCTCGGTACGCTATAAAGCGTACAACGGTTTTCGAGACCGCCCCATTCAACCACTCTGGCACCTCTCCGAAGGCACATATTCTAATAGATATTGCCATATATTCATAGCAGCTAAAAATCAATGAGAAACTTTCGTATCATTATCTTAGAAACGAATTCTTGCCTAAGATCACATCTTACTTTTTCTCATTTTTCTCAGCGAGGCGTTTTGCGCGGCATTGATTGAGAAGTTGAGCAAATAAAGCTCGTAGATGTTGGCTGACTTCAGCGGGCTCTCCCAATGCCTCAAGAATTTCTGCAACAGACTCGATGGTCGAAAGACATTCCTTTCTAGGCTCTTTACGTAACTCTTTATACAGTGATTTATGTTTAGGATTTAAGATGACTCGCCGTAGTTTTAACAGCCAAGCATTCCTCCACCATAACGCTTTGGCTTGGCTCCAGGTACCATCCAATACAATGATACCATCTAACGCATCAGGGGCTGCGACAGGCGTTCCTTTCTGCGATACAAACTGCAGTGTCTCCTCTGCGGAAATCGTCCCTTTAACACCGCTACCTAAATACAGCACGGCCCAGCGTGCAGAATTCACTGTTTTCTGATTCAGAATGCTTGCCAGGTTTCGCCACGATAGCCCAATTTTCAAAGTGGAGTTGGGAAGCGCAAGATGAGTAATTAATGCACTGCCTATTTCATGATCGGGTTCTTGAGGGTGTTGTAAGATGAGCACGTGCGTGCGTGTGGTCTGCGGTAGGATAGCGCCGCATATACAAAGTGTGGTGGGCTTATGACATTTTTCACATTGTTCACAATTCATGCTGTCTTCGCTATCTGTTGTTTTAAAGCAGTTTGCATCTTAGCGAGCCCTCCCTGCGAAAGCAAGCTACAGAAATACCTTATTTATTTTATCAAATTGTGCATCTGCACTACTTTAATTATTGAAAAAAATATTATAAGTTTATGGAACTAAGCCGTATTAGAATTATCTAATACATTAAGTTAACTGTAGGGAATTTAAGTTATTTAATTATGAACAATCCCACGACCATCCTTTTTTATCAAAACCTTGCCGAAATCCTGTTGAGGATTGATGGTGATAAAAAAAGAGCGCAGTGCTATACGCTTTTTTTAAATAATCTCTATGAGCTCAATAATGCAAAAGTGTTTAAGCCAATATTCAGTGAGTTTACCCAGGCGCTCCATGATTTTTATTTACTCACTGAAGACGAGCAGAATCTGAATTTTAAAAACAGTGGTGAGCTAACTAATCTGATCATGTCTGCGTATAAGATGCTAGAAACCATTCATACAGAGGAAAGTACGATTAAGCCGCAGCTTAAAAAGTATGCTAACAGTGCAAGAACCATGGGGGCTGTATTGTTAGATAGATTCTCTAGAAAGCATGATAATTTAATCGGTAGCGTAGAGAAGCCTGCTGTATTGATTGCGCGACGCTCTTTGGACAGTGGCAAGGAGCAATATATGAGCGAAGAGAATCAATAAAAAAACTCGTTTTAACCCAGAAAGAAAGTGTAGGGGGTCGGTCGCTGTGCTGGCCCGTGAGCTCAGGAAGACATCCGCACTTTTTTGATGGTGTTATTTTTTACTTGCAAAACTTCAATGATCACATTATTTAGTTTTAAAGAAGTGCCTTGCTCTGGAATATATTCCAAATAATCAATAATAGTCCCACTTAAAGTATGCACGCTGCCCTCAGGTAGCTTGAATGGCAACTCTCGTTTTAACTCTCGCAGTGTGGCACTGCCATCCACAATATAAGAGCCATCTTCTTGTGGGTGTACGTTGAGATTGGTTTTTGTTGAAGTGCTTGAGAGTTCGCCTACAATTTCTTCTAAGATATCTTCTAAAGTGATGAGGCCCAGGATATCCCCATATTCATTCACCACAAAAGCGATATTGGTAGTATGTTTTTGGAATTGTAAGAGTTGAGTTTGCAGGGGGGTGCCTTCAGGAATAAAGTAGCAGGGCTTTAATAATTGTTCTAGTTTGTCTTTAGCGCTGGCTGTTTTATTAAGTAGTAGAGACCACGCATCTCTGACAGACAGCATGCCTAATACATCGTCAATGTCTCCTCGATAGACAGGCAATACATGATGAGTAGTTGTGGAGAGAACGTTGCAAATCACGTCCCACTTGTCTTGCAAATCAATACCAATGATTTCTTGTTTAGGGATCATGATGCCTTCTACAGAGACATGCTCTAAATCTAAAATGCTCAGCAGCATCTGCCTGTGCTGTGTGGGAATCAGGCTGCTACTTTCTAAAACTAGCGTGCGCAGCTCCTCTGTGTTGAGGTGATCCGTTGTATGATGTTTTTTATTGACTTTAAAACCTAGGCATTTTAATAAGAAATTGGAGGAGCCATTTACCAGCCATACCAAGGGATAGAGCAAAATCAGAAAAATTTGTAAAGGTAGCGCTGCTTTGAAGGCTGTCCATTCTGGCTTCATGGCAGCCAGTGTTTTTGGCGCCACTTCGGAAAAAATTAACACAATGATGGTGAGTAACAGCGGGGCGAGCACTATCCCAATTTCTCCATACAGCTGAGCCCCAATGAGTGTTGCTATTGCGGCCGAGAAGTTATTTGAGAAGGTGTTACCGATTAAAATAATGCTGAGTAAACGGTCCGGCGCATCGATCAAGGCTTTGACGCGTTTCGCTTTTTTGGATCCTTGATTCGCCATGTGCCGCAATCGGTAGCGATTGAGGGCCATCATGCCTGTTTCACTGCCAGAAAAAAAAGCGGATAAGAGGATTAAACAAACAATCGCAACGAGAAGAATAGGTAGTGGGAGCGTTTCCACAAATAATTATCCCATGTCAGTTAATAAATGACTACTGTAATAACCTACTATCAACAGTAACGTAATCAGCAAAGTCATTTTAGTCACAAGCAAGCCACGCCATCCTAAGAAATAATGGCCCAATAAGAGTATGCCAATGAGGGCCCAGCTGAACACGGAAAATAAAGTTTTAGCAGGCGCCGCATGTTGGATTTCAGGAGGAAGAAAAAAGAAACCGCTGCACAAGGTGAGGCTCATCG
>JAHFQF010000027.1 GCA_023266435.1 Legionellales bacterium
ATAAACGTGCCAATCCAATCCACGCAGATCCTAAAATAGCATTTTGCTGTAATAGATTACGGTATTGAACTCTCGCTTCTTCATGTTTTTGCTGATAGACCAAACTATCTGCTTGAATTGTTAAAATTTCTTGCTCAGTTAGAGATAAATGATCTCTATTTTTTATTTGTATCATTGCTGATAAAGCATCAAAATCCCCCAAGTTATAATAGCACTTTGCTAACAATAACATTCCTTGATTGTTGAGTAGTTTCAGATTTTTTAAATCCAGCAGTTCTTTAATGGCTAATTCAAAATCAGCATTTTGATAATATGTTTCTGCTAAGGAAATCTTAGCTTTTCTGTCTTCAGGGTGGGTTGAAACATAATCTTTCATAGACGACACTTTAGGGTTTTTTGTTTCTTTTTCCTGATCAAATGCTTTTTGTAGAAATAAAGGCATGGCGTTTGCTGAGCAAAGGTAAGAAACACCTAAACAGAGCAATGCTTTTTTAAAAAATCCAGAAGCACGCTTTATTCGCATATCTTCATGTCTTCTTGTCTCAAATTTAATTTATCTAATAAATTGTATAAAGTAGGTCGTGTTACCCCTAATAGTGAAGCAGATTGACTCACATTGTAGTTCGTATAGGTCAATGCACGATGAATTGCCTTACGCTCTGCTTCTTCTCTGACGACCCTTAAATTAAATGGCATAGTGGTTTTTCCACTGTTTAATTTTAAGTCTTTCGCATGAATGATTTTATGATCTGTTAAAATGACAGTGCTCTTAATTCTATTTTCAAGCTCTCTAATGTTACCTGGCCAATCATACGCCTCCAGTAACTCTAAAGCATCTTGTGCAAATTGCTTCTGAGACTGTTGCAGTTCACGGCAAAATCTTTTTAATAACGCTTGCGCGATTAATAAAACATCTTGCCCTCGTTCTCTTAGCGGTGGCAAGATGATTTCCATTTCATTAATGCGATAATAGAGATCTTCTCTGAAGATTTTTTCCGAAATGAGTTGGTTTAAATTTCTATTGGTAGCACAAATCACTCGTACGTCCACAGGTAAAAGAGTATTTCCTCCCACCCGTTCAACTTTTCTTTCCTGCAAAAACCGTAATAACTTCGGTTGTAACGATAAAGGCAAATCTCCGATTTCATCTAAAAATAAAGTGCCGCCATTGGCACGTTCAATTTTCCCAAAATGCTGTTGATATGCGCCAGTAAATGCCCCTTTTTCATACCCAAACAATTCACTTTCTAATAAATTTTCAGGGATTGCTGAGCAATTAATTGCAATGAATCTGCCTTTTTTACGATCACTCAAGTCATGAATTGCTTGCGCCACGACTTCCTTGCCTGTGCCGCTTTCTCCAATTAAAAGTATGCTCGCACTAACATTCGCGACTTTTTCAATCATACGGCAAATGTGCTCCATTTTTTTATCCGCCGTAATCATTCCATGAATTGTATAAGGATTCATGTGTATCAACTCATTGTAATCTCTTTCTAACGTATTTAAGGAGTATGCCCTTTCTAACATATATTGCAATGCAACCTCATCTAAAGGCTGCTCACAGAAATCATAGGCACCTTGCTGAATCGCTTGTATCACTAAGTTGCTTTGGTTTTTTTCAATGATCACAATAATCTTGATTAAAGCAGACAGTTCTTTTATTTTTTGAATCCACTCTAGTGCAGTCGTTAATTCATTTTTTAGATCACACGGAAATAACATCACAGCCGGGTCTAAACGCCGAACAATGGACAAGGCCTCCGATAAAGAGCTAGCCAGGCAACTCTGATGGTCTTTGAGCATCCACTTTAATGCTTGAGCAACCCTAGGCTGATTATCAACGAGTAAGATATTTTTATATTTGGATTTCATTGCCTCACCGCTTCCCTGCTTCCTATTAGCCTGTTTTAACCTGCTTCCGTGTTCTCAGGCACTTTTAGGATTTTTCAATTAAGCAAATTTAAAGAGGTCACCTTTTAAAAATACCTTGTTCACCGTCGCAAGTAAAATATAAATATCTAATCGCCACGATCGATGTTGAATGTAATACAAATCATAACTTAGCTTTTCTTTAGACTCATTAAAACACGCTGCATAGCAATATTTTACTTGTGCCAAACCAGTGATCCCTGGTTTTACTTGGTGTCTTAATGCATAAGTCGGTAATAGTGACGACAATTGTTTTACATAATGTGGTCGCTCTGGTCTAGGACCAATAAAAGACATTTGTCCCAACACGACTTGCCACAATTGTGGCAGTTCATCCAAATGTGTGTGTCGTAACCAGGCACCAATTTTTGTGCTACGCGGATCTGCATAAGAAGCCCACTGAGGTCCTTGAGCACTCTCCGCATCCATCCGCATCGAGCGAAACTTAGTCATTCTAAAAATTTGTCCAAATTGTCCCACTCTCTCTTGATGATAAAAACAAGAACCTGGATCAGAGTTGAGTTTCACTAAAATCATCAGAATCAACATTATAGGAAAGATGGCTAACAACAGTATAAACGCGATCACTTGTTCCAACCTAACACGATAGCTCGGGGTTTTAAGTGACGTAATGTGACTGTGACAAATGGTGTCTACTGCAACTTTTTTATGGAGTTTTTTTTCCAACACAGCTGATAAGCAAAATATCTTGCACTTTTTATTTAAATTTTTTATTAAGAGGTTTTTTACTTGATCCTGATTTCCTTCTAACGCGAGATAAATATGTGCACACCGCTGATAAGAGGCCGAATTTAAAAGAGCGAGTAACGCTGTATAGTGATGAGTTTGGGTATTGCAGACAGGCAGCACCATAAAACGCCACTGGACGCGTTGAGATGCGAAATATCGCCTAATCCATTGGTAAGATTGCGCAGATTGCGTAGTGGAAGTAATGACCAAATAAACTGCTTGTTCCGTACAATCTGATCGGCAGCATACTTGTAAGAGAGCATTCAGTATTTTTTTAATCTGCACAAATCTAAGCTACATGAAAAGTCATTTGTTTTAGCATGTAAAGCTTTCTGTGAGTTAATCAAGCTGATTATTTTCGAAAATTGATGCCATATAGGAAGCTATATGGCGTCCCCAAGGGGATTCGAACCCCTGTTGCCGCCGTGAAAGGGCAGTGTCCTAGGCCTCTAGACGATGGGGACCCGGAGCTTTTTTAAGAATCGATTCAGTATTAACTATCATCGAATCTTGTCTTTGTGGAGATAGGCGGGGTCGAACCGCCGACCTCTTGCATGCCATGCAAGCGCTCTCCCAACTGAGCTATACCCCCGTACCGATGCGAAATCTTATAGGGGTTTAGCCTCTCTGTCAAGCATCTCTTTAAGTATCGGGATGGCCTGACGCAAGCGAGATAGTACTTCAGTTTGCCCCATCATTGCAAGTGTTTGATCGATGGCCGGCGACTGAATAGAGCCCGTTAAGGCAATGCGTATGGGCTGCGCTAGCTGTGGGAACTTTAATTGATGCTCCGTCACATAGTTTTTGAGACAGTCATGGATAGCGTGGGCCTCCCAATGAGATAATTCTGCCAAGAGGCTTGTGAGCCTCTGCAAATGTGCGAGGGTCTCTTCCGTCACATGTTTTGCCAATGCCTCGGTATCATATTGCAACACTGGCTGATAGAAGAATTGACAACTTTTGCAAAATTCCACCAAAGTCTGACTCCGTGGAGCGAATAAAGGAATGAGTTGCTCAGTCGACGGCCCAGAGAGGCGTGATATTCCAAGTTTTTCAAAATGATAGTCTAAATGCGGTTTCAGTACCTCGTAAGATAATGTTTTTAAGTAATGCTGATTCAACCATCGCAATTTGTCATAGCTGAAACAAGCCGACGCTTGATTGACTCCAGCAAGGTCAAATAATTGAGTCATTTCCTCTACAGAGAAAAGCTCTTTATCACCACAAGCCCATCCCAGCCGCACCAACGCATTTAATAATGCTTGAGGTAAAAAGCCTGCCTCTCTGCATTCCAATACGCTGACCGCGCCATGCCTTTTAGACAGTTTCTTCGCGTCCTCCCCTAAAATCATGGGTAAATGTGCAAAAATTGGCAATGGCTTGCCTAATGCATGATATAGGTGAATCTGTTTCGGCGTATTATTAATGTGGTCATCCCCACGAATAACATGCGTTACCCCAGTCTCAATATCATCAACGACTACACAAAAATTATAAGTAGGAGTCGAATCAGAGCGCTGAAGCACCAAATCATCGAGCTCTGCATTGGCGATGGTAATGGGACCTTTGACCGCATCTTGGAAAGTGACCGCGCCAGTCTCAGGCGTCTTAAATCGGATGACATGCGGCCCTGTTTGTCCTGCGGTTTGATATCTACAATGACCGTCATACCGAGGCTTCTGTTTATTTTCAAGCTGAGTGGCACGCAAAGTCTCCAATCGCTCTTTAGAGCAATAGCAACGGTAGGCTAGACCTTTTTCTAATAGCCCATCAATCACTTGCTGATAGCGCTCAAAACGATGTGTTTGATAAATAGGAGGCTCGTCCGCCTCTAGCCCTAGCCACGCTAAGCCATCCAAGATGACTTGTACGGCTTCTTCTGTGGAGCGCTCTCTATCCGTGTCCTCTATACGTAATAGAAATTTACCTTGATGTTTTTTGGCATATAAGTAGGAAAACAGGGCTGTTCTAACGGAACCTATGTGCAAATACCCAGTAGGGCTGGGAGCAAAACGTGTGACTACCATCGAATTACCTATCTTAAAATGAAATTGAAAAGTGAATTATTTTAAGGGGAAAGCCCCCTCGGATTCTAGTAGATAAAGTGCAGACGCACCGCACCAAGCATTTGATTTGAAAATTTGCTGATTCTAATCTACATTTAAAGTGTCATCACTGACTTTGTGAGATGACAATGGTATAAAACCTAGCGACATTGATACATCAAGCCTTCAACCTGCGAAAAAAAACCGCCCTCTCTTTTTTCCCAAACAACATGTGTAGCACCTGCCGCTGCTGCTTGATCTAACGCTTCATTTTCTGCTGAATACACACCAACCTGCAGATACGGAATACGAGACTTTGCGATCACGCGCCCCATTAAAGCACAGTTACTGACATCAGTCGGGTGCGCAATACGTACCATACGCCCCCTATCTGAAATTTGAGTTGCACATCCTGCAATCAAGCTTACCAACAAGATGGTACTAATCTTCCTTAAGAGCCTCATAAATCATCGATTCCCTTGCAACATGTTTCCTTGAGCCAAAAGCTTAGAAGAAAAGCTGCCATCAATGCAAGTGGCAAAATAAGCATGGCTTTTTGATAACTGGCGGCACTGTAAATGGGTATTCCATCTACACCCACTTGATTATCCCAAAACATATCCAATGCTTTCCCGATTAAAGGTTGAAAAATGACGCCACCCATCATAATCAATAAATTAGTCGTAGCAATTGCAGTCCCAGCCACAGCAGAGGAGCAATTTTCTTTGCCAATTGCAAAACAAACGACCTCTACCCCGGAGAAAAATCCCACTGAAAACAAAATCCCAAATATCCAGAATAGATCAGAAGGAGTCCATTGTAATATCAGCGCAGCTAAAAGCACCGCACTGATGATACTGCCAATTTGCAATGGTAATTTACGGCGTCTCAGATGATCAGACAACCATCCTGCCAGCGGTCCACCGATTGCCCATCCTAAGAAAATCATGGAAACTGCTTTTGCCGCCATCTCGCTTGGCAATCCATAAACAGATTCTAAATAGTGATCGCCCCATAGTTCCGCAAACACAGAGGTGGGTAAGAAAAATAAGCAACCAATAATGCCATTTAACCAAACCTGTGGATTAGACAAAATCAATTTGGTTTCTTTGAGCAGCTGATAGTACGTCATGCTAGGTGCTTTGATCGCTTGATGTGTTTTAGGCTTAGTGGTTGTGGGTGCATTACGCACAATTAACCAGATAATGGGCGCCAAAAATAATCCCACGTATCCACAGATCATGACCGCAGATTGCCAGCCTGTCACCGTCACAATATGCGCTAAATGGATTTTCCCATACATTGCGCCCAGCATGCCTAACGTAGTCGCTAACCCCGATACTAAAGCAAACCGCTCAGGTGGTAACCAATTAGTCGCTAACTTCAAAACCCCTACAAACGCAAAGGCTGAACCAAATCCAACAATAAATCGGCTTAAGCAGGCTATCCACATGACGTCCGTTTGACCAAAAATCAGTGTGCCTAATGCGCAGAGCAAAGTTGCCATGGTCAAAATATACCGCGCACCGTATTTATCTAGCATTAAACCGACGGGGATTTGAGCTGGGGTATACGCATAATAATAAAATGCAGACATCGAGCCGATGCTATAACTAGTCACCTCAAACGAGGCCATTAACTGGGGGATCATCACGCTTGGGATGATTCTCAACAGGTACTCATAACAGTAAAAAATCGCCGCCAATCCGCACATGACCCAGGACAGGCCTGCCAGAGTGCTCATTCTCGAAGTGAAATAGGGGGAGCCAGATGAGTTGTGTGTTAGCAAAATAACCCTCTTTTAAGATTAGCATACTGACAAGCATTCTAATCTAAGCTATTTCGCCTAAACATGCAAGGATTTGGAGTTATTAATATCACTTATTATTAATAATTTGAGTTACTCCACCAAAAAAGCCAGGGTCTTGGAAATATGCCTGGGTTGGCAAGGGCAGATCCAACACTTCATGTATTTTTCCCATTGAGTTTAAGACTGAGTATTGTCCCAATAGTACTTGATATTTGCCATTAATATAGGATTGACGAGCACTAAATAGCTCATTTTCTGAGTCCAGTAAGTCCATCAATGTCCTTTGGCCAACGCTAAATTGCTTTTGATAGGCGTCCAAGGTCTTTTCTGTTGCAGCTTCATGCTGTTTAAAATATTGTAATTGCGCCTGTGCCGTGGTGTAAGTATTCCAGGCATTACGCACGGACTCCTCAATTCTGCGTCGTTCTAAATCTCTGGACTCTTTAGACTGATTGACTCTGGCGGTAGTCTCTAGAATCGCAGACTTATCTGCTCCACCGTTAAATAAGTTATAATTCATATTCAACGTGGTGGCTTCAGACTTAGATTGGCCAAAACTACCCCCCGTATCATTATTCCGAGTCGCCCTCCATTGCACGCTCAGAGAAGGATAATAACTACCTTTAGCGCCTCGATTTTCAGCTTTTGCAGCATTCAAATCAGAAATTGAAGACTTCATATCAGGATTGGTGTTTAATGCAATCATCACTGCGGAATCTTCAGTGGTAGGCAACGCAGCAATCGGGAAGCTGGGCATTGAGAGATCTTCGGGGTCTAAACCCACGACTTTTTTATAGCGTGCCACTACGTCTCTATAAGTTGCCTGTTGCGACATAAAATTTGTTCTGGATAATGCGAAACGACCTTCAGCTTGATCTAAATCCGCCACTCTACCTAATCCACTTTCGGCTCTACGTTTAATACGCGCTAAAATAGCTTGGTGCTCTTTGAGATTTTTTTCTGACAAACTTAATAACTCAGCTTGCTTCAATACATTCACATAGGCTTGAATGGTTTCAAATGCTGCATCATTGATGGTGCCTTGCACCCCAAACGCCTTAGAGCGGGAATTATAACGCCGCTTATCAATGTTATTAACTGTTTTAAATCCATCAAATACCAGCTGTGATGCGCTCATAGAGGCCTCGGTCTTTTTCAACTCTCGTGACTGTAGCCCAGCACTACGTGTCGTTGAATTATCTGTTGTTTCAGGACCATAAGTAACATTGGCATCTATTTTTGGCAAGTAACTTGCGTAGCTTTGAATCAATGCTTGCTGACTTGCCTCACTGTCTATCTTGCTGATCTGCACCTCAGGACCTGTAGCAAGCACATGCATAACTGCTTCTTTTAAAGAATGCGCCCCAGCAATTTGTGGGAAACACAGTGGTAAGCAGAAAACTATTTTCCAATGATTATTATTTATCCAATTGTTACTTTTAATCATCATGATGCTCTCGATCCCAAGCAAGCTCTCCTTTAACTTTAGATAAAGGTTACTGTGCTGTCAAACTTAGTGAATATTCACCCCTATACATGGCGGATAACCCTAGTTTGTTATTCGCCATGTTAAATCATACCGATTCTACTTCTCTGTCAAAGCAACCTGTTTTGTCTTTAGAATCGGCTTCAACAAATACGCTAATACGGATTTTTTACCTGTCTTAATATCAACGGAGGCTTGCATTCCCGGACTAATGTCATAATGCTTACCATTTTTCTCTAGAAAATTCTGCTTAGTTCTTACCTTAATTTCGTAATATACTTCTCCTTTAGGATCGGTCAGGGTATCTGCTCCAATATGTTCTAATGTACCCTCTAAGCCCCCATAAACAGAATAGTCATAAGCAGTAATTTTCACAGAGGCTGCCAGTCCTACTCGAAGTAAGCCCACATCTTGTGGCTTGATTCTCGCTTCGATTAGAAGTTGGTCATCCAAAGGTACGATTTCTATTAAGTCTGCAGCTGGCTGCACAATTCCACCAATGGTCGAGATTTTAATTTGGTTCACAATACCTTTAACAGGCGAGCGCACCATAGAGCGACGCAGTCTATCTTCTAATGTAGTTGACGACTCTGCTAACTGTGCTAATTGTGCGGACACTTGATTCAACTCAGCAATTGCGTCTTTTTTGAATGTAATGTCCAATTCATCAATCCTTTTTTGAGCACTTTCTACGGCACCCTCCATACGGGGTACAGCTAAATTTGTAGAATCTAACTCACCCTTCGTATCATTATACGATCTTTCCAATCGCAGTACTTCTACTTCAGAGACAATCCCTTCTTTTAGCAACGGCTTCGTCATTGCTAATTCTTTACTGACCAAATCCAAATTTGTTTTTAGTTGTACTTGTTTACCCTGCAGTTCAACTAATTCCTGCTTTTTTGATTCTTTTTCCTGCACTAAAATATTACGTTTGACATCATGTTCTTTTTTACGACTATCATACAATTCAGTTTCGGAGCTTATAGAAGCAGCAGCTACTTGTTTTAATTCTTCCGGAAAGATTAAATCGCTACCCTCTGATTCAGCTACCAATCTGACCATTCTGGCTTTTAAATCCTCTTTCTTTAAATTCGCTTCTTTCACTGAAGATAAATGTTGTGTGTCATCAATGATCATCAATACTTGATCTTTTTCTACAGCATCACCTTCTTGCACTAAAATATCTTTAATAATTCCACCCTCTAAATTTTGCACTACTTGAATATTTTTAGATGAAATTACCTTCCCCATCCCGCGTGTCAACTGATCGAGCTGTGCAAAATGAGCCCATAAAACAGCGATGGTTAAGCATAAAATACAAGCAAACAACATCAGATGTGCAGTAAAAGGTACCATGCTAATGACACTGGCATGGACATCCGAGATAAATTCACTATCATCATGTTTCGTTTTCATAGATGTGCACCTAATTGAAATTCCATGTTAATTAAGCCCCAATTTTCCTTGCGCCAATGCTTGTAGGATTGCATCTCGTGGCCCATCTGCCGCCACTTTACCCCCTTCAATCATAATGACTCTATCTACTAGTGCTAACATAGCACCTTTATGTGTCACTAAAATTAAAGTTTTATTCTTACTGGCTTTCATAACGTGTTTCTTAAACGCTTCTTCGGTTTTAGAATCCATCATATTAGTTGGTTCATCCATCAACAACACGGGAGGATTCAGTAATAAGGATCGGGCAGCCGCAATAGCTTGCCGTTGTCCACCAGAAATTTTAGTTCCCCGCTCACCCACTTGCATGTCAAAGCCTTGGGGATGCTTCATCACAAAGTCCGTGACCCCAGCTAGATTGGAAGCATTAATAATAGCATCATCATTCACATAAGGGGCACCAAAGATAATGTTTTCTTTAACGGATCCATAGAACAAATAGATGTCTTGCGGCACATAACCTATGTTGCGACGTATCATGTTCAAATCAAGCTGACTCATTTCTAAGCCATCTAATAAAACAGAACCTTCTGTTGGACGGAAAAAGCCCATCATGATCTTTTCAATGGTCGACTTCCCTGAGCCAATTCGACCAATGATCGCCACTTTTTCTCCCGCTTTAATGGAGAAAGAAACATTATTTAATACAGCGACTGTTTGATTAGGATATTTGAAGGTAACATTTTTAAATTCAATATTCCCCTCGAGTGAACTGCGATGTAAGGCGGATTTTCCAGCCAAACGCTCTGTTGGCATGACCATCATATTGTCTACAGATTTAAAAGAAGACATGGCTTGGTGATAACGCGTCATTAAACCAGCAATTTGAGCTAACGGTTGCATCATACGACCAGTTAAAATCGTCGAAGCAATCAATGCCCCCATGGTCATATTACCTGCTGAAATCTGGTAGACCCCAACAATCACCACAACGACGGTCGTAATCTGCTGTAAATAAGCAGATAGGTTGGTTGCTAATTGGGATAAAAATTTACTTTTACCGCCAATTTTTGCAGACATGCCTATCGCATGCTCCCATTTTCTTTGTAACGCACTTTCTGCACAGTTTCCTTTCACTGTTTCTATACCAGACAATGTTTCTATAGTCATGGCTTGTTTTTGTGTGGTATAGCGTGCAGCTTGCTTCACTGTTTCATTGAGTGGTTTTTGAATTAAAAAACCTACACCAATCATCAGTGGCATGGCAATCAACGGCACAAATGCCACAGGGCCCGCCAAAGAGAACATGACCACAACGAAAAACAAAGTAAATGGTAAGTCAATAAAAGTGACGATGGTTGAAGACGTAAAGAAATCTCTGAATGATTCAAACTGTTGTAGATTACTTGCGAATGCTCCAACAGATTCTGGTCTGTTTTCCATTTTGATACTCATCATCTGCTCAAAGATTTTTGCAGACAAAATAGTATCACTCTTTTTACCAGCGATATCAATAAAATACGATCGCAGCAATTTGATGATTAAATCAAATGTGTAGAGAATCACCACCCCAAGCGCCAAAACCCACAATGTTTCAAACGCTTTGTTAGGCACAACTCGGTCATACACGTTCATGGTAAATAAAGAACCACCAATGGCAAATAAATTAATAAAAACAGATGCCATCAACACTTCAGAGTAAAGTGGCCATGTTTTTTTCATGACGCTATAAAACCAATGCTTCCCTTCTTCTAAATGACTCTCTCTACTACGCTCATCTAATTGATACCCTGGTTTAATAAAAATTGCATACCCTGTGTATTCTGATTCAATATCGCTCTTTTTGAGAATCTGAAAACCTTCTACAGTATCTGGCTGCATGACTTTCAATGTGTTTTGCTTACAATATTCAACCAATACGCAAGATTGCTTATTTTTAAGTAATAAAACACAAGGTAATACCAAAGAGGAAATTTCATCAAGCGGTCTTTTAACAATCTGGGCTGTCAGATCAGCGCGCTCTGCCGCACGTATAAATAGTTCAGGGGTGAGTCGATCATCCTCTAAAGGCAAACCTGATACGAGCGCATCTGGGCTAAAATTACGATCCTCAAAACGACAAATGAATAATAAACAATTCAACAAAGGATCATGTCGTTGCATCCCCGCTTGGGATAAATCCCAACTTACATCTTGTTGTTCAGCTTGAGACATATGGTTTCCCTACCTAGGTTCGTTGTAGTAGTAGTACGGTGACATCATCAGGCCACGCAGGTTTTTCATTGACTCCACAGACTGACAGAATACTATCTATTGAAATATCTGTCTGACCTATCACACGTAAAATTGTTTCCTCATTAGTTTTTAGATCTTCGTCAGGAAGCACTTCCATGATTCCATCTGAAAACATAGCTAAATTAAACCGCTCTGGCAAAGTAATTTGATGATTTTCATAATTTGCTTTCGCCATAATGCCTACTGGAAAGCCTTTGCCAAGCAAAAATTCGGATTTTTTTCCATCATAGACAATTGGATTGGGATAATGCCCGCCGATTGCATAGCACAACTCATTTTTTTCCATATCTAAGACGCAATAGACCATGGTTAAATATTTCCCAAGCTTCGCCGCATGAATACGGGCGGAAACTGCTTGCAGCACTGCAGCAGGATCTAAAATGGTGGGGTCCCGTTCGATTTGATATTTGTCATGAATTTGATTCATCAGACTCTTTAGCAACACAGTCACGAATGCTGAGGAGGCACCGTGCCCAGAAACATCCGCCACATAAAAAGCAAGCAAATTTTCTCCAATCTTAAAATAGTCAATAAAATCGCCGCTCAAATACAGAGAGGGTTTGATTGTAAAGGAGAGCCTATACGCATTGTCTACAAACATTTCGCTGGGGGACAATTGTGACTGTACGCTACGCCCCGCCTGTAAATCTTGCTCTAGCTCTTCTAAGGTTTTTTTAAGATTCTCATTCGCAACTTCTATTTCTTTTTTATAGCGTTCATTCTCTTCTACCAAACGAGAGCGCTCTAACGCTTTGCAAATAGAGTGCTCCAATATCGCCATGTCTTGAATAGGTTTGATGAAATAATCCCATGCGCCTAACCTTAAAGCTTTAATGGCATCATTCATGACCCCCGCGCCAGAAATCACAATCACAGGCGTCTCAGGGGACTCTTGAGTAATTGTACCCAGGAGATCTAACCCATTCATGTCACCCATTCGAATGTCTGTGAGAATTAAATTGGGTTTTTCAGATCTAAATTTTTCCAAACCCTGCTTGCCAGAGTCTGCTTCAATGGTGGCAAAACCGCTGTCCTCCAAATACTCTTGTAAGCTTTGGCGGACAACAGCCTCATCATCAATAATCAACAAAGTATCAAAGTTAGACATATGGTTAAAATACTCATCCTGTTCATTAAAAAGCACTTCTATCTGACACAGTCATATTGGATCGCATCGTCGTAGTTTTTTACTTTAAACCACCCTAAACTTGGGCTCAGAGTTTCGTCTGATATCAGTGCCTATATAGGGGCTTTGCTTTTTAACAACGCCATCTCCGCGCCAATTGGTCTCAAAACGGCCCCTCTGCATGGCCTCATCCACTACGAAGCCCTGCGCTGGGATTATCCTAAGTATAGATGTCGCCGGCATTACTACCAATCTTTAACTCTAAATCTATTTCCCCCTATAAAAGCATTTAGAAACATCAGTATTGCTGGCTATATAAACCGCATCGCAGCAATGGTGTATTCAAAGATGTAGAATCAGCCGCACTCAGGCTTTTAGCTTAGGTATCACACCAAGTTCCTGTGGTAAAAAATCCACCCTAATTAATCGCCGAAAAAGTAATTAAATCAACTAATACCGGCTCAACAATCAACTAATTTTTTGTTTTTTTTAAAATTTTGCTTACGAATATCGCTATATTAGGTATACTTTATCTTTCAATTCACTAGGAACCCCGGTAAAATGCCCTTTGAACACTAGCTATTTTTATACATTATGGTAGGATGCTCGACAGTCAGGTACATGCAGGCCTGGTGTTAGAAAACATAGTTAGATTTAGCCCTGCATAAATTTTTGTGAAAGATGACGGAGAAAGCCATGAACACAAACATCAACAAACTCTCTCAGACGGTCACCCGCGCAGTGATTGCGTCGTTGGCGCTCGCTGCTTCTTCATCAGCGTTAGCCGTTAACAACAGCTCTACTCATTTAAAAGATGCGAAAGATGTGCCTAACGTCTCCAAAGCATTTAACGATGGTAACGTCGGTGTTGGATTTAGAGGCCGCTTGCAAAGTGTAAATGACAAATCCCAATTGACTGTTTCTGGTGGTCGTACAGCCGGTGAAGCTTACACACTGCAAACTGCTTTGCGTTACAACACTGCATTTTGGCAAGATACAGCACTTGCTCTAGAATTCATCGACGTTACTGGCTTTTTTGATGACAGACATAACGCAGGTCAAAGCTTGTCAACACATGCCAGCTCACGTCCAGTGATTGCTGATCCTAAAAGTGACACTTTGAACCAAGCTTATGTGGTATTCAAAGGCGTTCCAGATACTGTTGTGACCGCTGGTCGTCAACATTTAACATTAGACAATGGCCGTTTCATTGGTACAGAAACCTTCAGTCAAACTCCTACTAGCTTTGACGCAGTGACTGTAACCAACAATAGCTACAAAGATTGGAATCTTTTCTACGCATTCGTAGATCGTTTCAATACCACATACAAAGGCTCTGCTGCACAAGCAGGTAAAGATAACAAAAATGAATCTCATCTGTTCAACGTTACCTGGTCCGCTTTGCCCGTTGGTGACCTAACTGGTTTTGCATACATGGTTGAAGACAAAGTAACTAAAACAGACTCTGCAAATACATATGGTCTGTCCTTCAATGGTGATCAAGACTTCAATGAATACAAAATGCTATATAACGCAACTTATGCACGCCAAGACGCAGAGCATAATAATCCAAAAAGCTACATTCTAAACTATGCCTCCTTTGGGGCTGGCTTAGAAGCTGCTACTTTTGGTGCCGTGAATGGTGCGAAGTTAATGGTAGATTACCAAGTATTTGGTAGCGATCCTGTGAAAGGCGTAGCATTCAATACACCTTATGCTGCTAAACACTACATGAATGGTTTTGCAAATAAATTCTCAACCACTCCTGCAAATGGCCTCAAAGATTTGGCTGTTTCCGTGAATGGATCTTGGGAAGATATTGGCTTGACCGGTGCTTACCATCACTTCTCTGCTGAAGATCGCGGTACTTTGAGCGTCAAAGGCTATGGTGAAGAGTGGGATCTTGGTGCGAACAAGACTTTCCGTGACAGATACAGCGTTGGTATCGAGTACGCTGACTTCAATGCGAAAAGCGGTTCCGTCTATGCAAACACCAACACACTTTGGCTGACTGCCTCTGCAAAATTCATGTAATTTTGCAAGTGTGTAAAAAGGGCCCGATGGGCCCTTTTTTTATTTGAACGATGACGAGAATTGAGCCATTTGAGCCCCCGCCAAATGCTTTACTCTGCCCAGTAATCATCCTCAGGGTAATCATCTGTCGGTAACACCCCATCTGAAATCACAAAGTTTCGACGCTGCAAGTAAGCATCTCGCACCATAGAGTATTCATCGATCGCGGCTGCACTGATTGCTTTTTCTTGAGACAACAATTTTGCACGCGTACTAATACCATACACTGCTCTCAAACCATAGCGGTATTCTGAGTCTAGATGTGGCCAAATGCCAATACCGGAATCAACAGTCATGCCCATCGTATCCCGCATGGTACTAGGTCCAAACAGTGGTAAAACTAAATAGCTAGATTGAGCGTAACCCCAGGTCGCCAATGTCTGCCCAAAGTCTTCTTTTTCATACTGTAGGCCCATGTGCGAAGCAACATCTAAAAATCCAAAGCCACCAAAAGTTGTATTCACTAGAAATCGAGAACTACTTTTAGCCGCTTGATTCCACTTGCATTGCACCACGTTATTAAAGGTATTTGGAATTTCATTAATGTTATTAAAAAAATTATCTACGCCACTCTGTGCACCGGCTGGTAACTGGCTATATCCTTGGCTCACTGGCTTAATCAGCGCCCTATCCAGCACTTTATTGGCCTTATATATTGTACGATTCATGGGCTCTAACGGATCGGGATTCTCTTTCTTTGAAGTCCCGCAGCCCACCAAAAATAGACTTGCTATTAAACAGTAATAAGCAGATTGTTGCATTGCGACACCTTTTTTTT
>JAHFQF010000192.1 GCA_023266435.1 Legionellales bacterium
CTCATCGTGATGAAACTGATAATTAATATCTGTATCAGCATACTTTCCATGGTTTCAAGGGGCGGCAATTTCAGCAACGCATGCGGATTTTTTTTAGCATGCAGCAGATAATGTGTAAACCAGGTAAACGTTGCTTGAATGGCAGCATAACCAATCAGGCTCATGGCCATTAATGACAATAAAATATGAACCAGTAGCGGTAGATTAGCGCCCGTTGCAATCAGGGTTTGCCCAGGCCAATACCATGTCAGCAGTAAAGAGAGTGCGGCGACAGGATAGGTCAGTACGGCAAGCCCTTTAAAAGGGGTGAATAAACTGCTGCCGTAGACAAAGCAACCGATGAGCCAGGTTGTTAAACAAAATAAATTTAAGCTGTGTAAATTTTGTCCTTGCGCGGTGTCTACAAAAAAGTATAGCAATCCTGCATGGCCAATGAGTGCGAGTAGGCTGCAAAGATGGTAACCTCGCTGTTTTTTCGGGGTGTGCTGAAATAATAACTGGCTTTGTTGAAGGGTGACAAAGCAGTAGTTAAATACCACAAAGAGCATTAGAGATAAAACTAACACAGTATCTTGGGTCCTTTTATCCGATGGGAGCTATGTTCATCGTCTTGTTTAAAGGGCAATACTGACTTAGGCTACGCCCCATGCCTAGGCTGAGTATACTATACACCCAAGCATTTATGTTATCCTATGCGGCAAATGATAGGAAGTAATGTGGAATTAGGGTGATGTTTGAATCATTAAGTGATCGAATCAGTCAAAGTTTACGCAATTTGGTAGGCCGTGGTCAATTTAGCGACCAGAATATGCAGGACACATTAAAAGATGTCAAAAAAGCACTGCTAGATGCCGATGTAGCATTGCCTGTAATTAAGATGTTTACCACAAAAATTCGTGATGAAGTGCGTGGCCAAGAAATCGTACGGCATTTCTCGCCCGGTCAAGCGCTGATTAAGATAGTCAATGAGGCCTTGGTTGAGCTATTAGGCGCGACTCAAGCGCCGCTAGATCTGAAGCAAGCGCCCCCTATTGTTGTGTTAATGGCGGGCCTACAAGGATCTGGTAAAACCACCTCGGTGGCTAAACTTGCCAAATGGCTGGTAGAGCGTGAAAACAAGAAAGTCTTGGTGACGAGTTGTGACGTCTATCGTCCAGCGGCCCGAACCCAGCTGAAAACTTTGGCAGACGAGGTTGGCGTTGTTTATCATGATGTTGATAGTACCGATCCCTTAGAAATCGCATTGGCTAGCCATAAAAAAGCAAAAGCGGAATTATTTGATGTATTGATAGTCGATACCGCGGGTCGCTTACACATAGATCGCCAGATGATGGCTGAAATTCAGCAGTTACATACTCGTCTGACTCCGCATGAGACCTTATTTGTCGTGGATGGGATGACCGGCCAAGATGCGGCCAATACCGCAAAAGCCTTTCATGAAGCTTTGCCATTAACGGGTATCGTCGTCACGAAACTAGACGGCGATACCCGCGGAGGCGCTGTATTATCGATTCGTCAGATTACCGGCAAGCCTATCAAGTTCATTGGTATGGGTGAAAAAACGGACGCGCTAGAGCCTTTTTATCCAGACAGAATTGCCTCGCGGATTTTAGGCATGGGGGACGTCCTCACGCTGGTAGAAGAACTGGAGCGCAAGGTCGATAAAAAAGAGGCCGAAAAGCTTGCGAAAAAAATCAGCAAAGGCAAAGGCTTTGATTTGGAGGATTTTCGTAAACAGCTGTTACAAATGAATAGCATGGGCGGTATGGCCAATATTCTAGAGAAACTGCCTGGGATGTCTGGTGTCAAAGAAGCGTTGTCAGAAGCACGTGCCGACAAAACCTTTGCGCAGATGTTAGCAATCATCAACTCCATGACCAAAAAGGAGCGGTTGCAACCTGATCTCATTAAAGGGTCGCGTAAGCGCCGTATTGCGGCAGGTTCAGGCACCGATGTGCAGGATATTAATCGTTTATTAAAGCAATTTGATCAAATGCAACGCATGATGAAGCGTGTGGGGAAGAAAGGGGGGATGCGGGATATGATGCGTCAGATGCAGCATCTTCAACAAGGCATGCCCGCTGGGATGCTACCTCCAGGCGGATTGATGAAAAAATAAGGGATTAGGCAAGAAATATTGAGTTTGCACCTTTTCAAAAAGGCTAACTTTGCGTAAAATACACGCTCCTATGTGGTATGTAAAATGTTTGAAATCTAAATAACAAAACCGGAGGATAAATATGGTTGTTATTCGTTTGGCACGTACTGGGGCTAATAAGAAACCCTTTTACCACGTGGTTGTTACTGATAGCCGTGCCCGTCGTGATGGTCGCTATATTGAGCGTGTTGGGTATTTCAACCCTGTTGCACGTGGGCAAGAAGTGCCTGTAAATCTCAATCGTGAACGCATTGCTCATTGGGTGGGCGTAGGTGCACAGGTATCTAACCGTGTAGCAGCCTTGATGAAAGAGTGGGACAAGAAAGCAGTCGCTGCTTAAAAGAGAATTCCGTGAAAGATAAGTACGTTATTATGGCGAAGTTAGGGGCACCTTACGGCATATTAGGCTGGATCAAGGTGTATCCTAATACTGAAGAATTAGAAAGCCTCATAGACTATACGTCTTGGTTTGTTGGGCAGCCTAATCGATGGCAATCTTATGCGGTAGAAGATTGTAAAGTCCATAATAATGCCTTATTGGTAAAACTATCTGGATTTAGTAGTCCAGAGCAGGTTGCCTGTTTAACCAATCAACAAGTTGCGATTAAACGAGAGCAATTACCCGATTTAGAAGAAGATGAAGGGTATTATTGGGCTGATTTAGAGGGCCTCACGGTCGTTTCTTTAGCAAACCAAGTGCTGGGCAAAGTGGCGTATTTATACGAAGCAGGGGCCAGTGACATTCTCGTTGTGCGTCAAGACAAGGTTGAACAACATATCCCCTTCATTGAAGAGGAAGTTGTTAAAGAAGTCTCGCTTGCAGAGCAGCGCATTGTAGTCGATTGGGAGACAGGGGTTTAAGCCGTGAAATTTGGCTGCATCAGTTTGTTCCCCTCTGTATTTGATTCACTCTCTGTAACCGGGGTAATTGGTAAGGCTGTTGAAGCAGGTTTGATTGAGTTTGGATTTTGGAATCCAAGAGATTTTTCGCAGGATGTTCATCGTCGAGTAGATGATAAACCTTATGGGGGTGGTGCTGGCATGGTCTTGCAAGTACAACCTTTGGTCGACGCGATCAAACAAGCAAAAGAAGCGTGGCCAACAGCGAGGGTCATTTACTTAGCGCCGGATGGAAAGCCCTTTACACAACAGATGGCTATGAGTTGTGCTGAGCAGGCTAACGATCTCATCTTAATTGCCGGAAGGTATGAGGGGATTGATGAGCGTGCGAAAGCTTATGTAGATGAAGTGTGGTCCATTGGAGATTATGTACTGACCGGTGGAGAGCTGGCAGCCATGGTTGTAATGGATGCGATTGCTAGATTAGTGCCAGGGGTATTAGGCCATGCAGCCTCGGCAGCAAACGATACATTCAGTGCAGGACTTTTAGAATACCCGCATTATACAAGGCCGCGGGATTTTGAGGGGGTGAGTGTACCTGAGGTGCTGTTGAGTGGTGACCATCATGCGATTGCCAAATGGCGACAAAAGCAGTCGCTGGGTAAGACTTGGCAAGTAAGACCGGATCTGTTGGAAAAATATAGTTTGAGTGGCGAAGAGCAGAATTTATTACAACAATATATCGACGAGTTTGAATACGATAAGGAGCAAAAGAAATGACCAACATCATTGATAGCGTAGAACAGTCAATGTTACGCACAGACATTCCAAAGTTCTCTCCTGGAGATACAGTGAATGTATTAGTAAAAGTAAAAGAAGGTGCTCGTGAGCGCTTACAAGGATTTGAAGGCGTTGTGATTGCTATTAAAAATAGAGGTCTCAATTCTGCGTTTACTGTACGTAAAGTATCTCATGGTGAAGGTGTTGAGCGTGTATTTCAAACACACAGCCCGATGATTGAAAAAATTGAATTAAAACGTCAT
>JAHFQF010000028.1 GCA_023266435.1 Legionellales bacterium
CTCTAAAAAAACCTGTTTTTTCAATACCTCAGGTAAGCGTTGGCCCGGTAAATTGGTGTACGTTTGTAACTCTGCCCCTATCTGAATCTGACACAGTGGCAGTGGTTTACCTTGATATTGAAAAGTCTTTGGAAATAACGATTGTTTAATCTCTAATACTCCAATATGCCCCTTTTCTCCAATATCCCACTCCCCAGGCAAAGGCATCTGTTTGAAGGTCAATTTTTCTATTTGGCCATTTCTGACTGCTACTTTATGCAAAGGAGATCTAATCAACTCAACATGCGATATTCTTCCTTCTCCAGCAACATCTAAGATTGAAAACTTGCTGTCCATCAAAGTTAAATTTTCAATCACACTATCATAGACTTGAATCTCATTAGTAATAGTACTATTTAAAATAAATGATTTTCTAGATTTGGATATAGCGAAAGTAACATCTTGAAATTGACTATTTTCTACAAATAAATCACCCTCATCAATTTCAGAGATAAATCGATTAATGTGATTCTTATAAATTTTAGATTCTTTAACAACACCAGAAATTTGCAAATGGTTGATTTCTGCTTTCTCTACATTACAAAAATCAGCCTGCATTCTCTCTAAAACAATGGTATCAAACTCACCTCCCACTTGTTGATAATTAACTTCACCCCAAGCAATCACAGACAGTTTAGTACCATTGCTGTCAATTAACGTAATATCTCCACCTAAAGTATCGATATTCACATGGTTGAGTTGAGAATTCCGAAAAACGACTCGATCCAAGACACTATCTTCCATCATAATGTTGCTAAAATCGCAGTATTCAAACTGTGTGTTCGATAACCTCACAGAAGATAAATCCTCATCTGCAGCCAGATGATCTTTTCCTTCTGGTCGATACGCATGTCTAAAGCTGACATGATCGAAAATGACATTTTTAAAGGTAGAGCGTTCAAAACTTACATTATCAAAAACACAATTTTTAAAGACGACGTTTTCGAAAACAAAATCTTTAAAATCAGATTGAGTCGCCACAATGCCTTCTAGTGTTTTATCTGAAATCCACAGCCCCTTATAACGCACGTTTTCCCAATGCTCTTGATTGGATTGAAAAGGTAATTGCACAGTCCAGAGATCCTGTTCTGAGCCCATCGCAACATACACCATTACTCCTCCTACTATCATTGAGAAAAACAGCAGCGTTATAAAAAACTTTTTAATCTTCAAAATCAATCCCAATTAAGTGTTGACAACATGGCGCTTACTTTGCTTTTTCTGATTGAATATTTTTTTATAAAATTCAAAGTTAGGCCTCTCCTTACTGAGCTTTGGACGACTTAGCATGTACTGATTTGAAGATGATTCTCGTATGAGTTGTATTGGCAGTTGCCAAGGGGTCGTAATGTCATAGTGCTTATAAAAACTGATGGATTTCAATGAGTGATTGAATGTGAAGGATAATATAAATTCTTTAATTTCTTTCTGATTCTTCAATATCAAATCATAAAAATCATTTTCAAGCCTCATTGTATAGCAAGGCTTTTTTTGAGATAAAACTTTTCGCAATACTATTGGATATGCTTTCCACTTATCTTTTTCATAACAATACAACGTCGCCTCACTGAATAACGGCACAGGCTGAGGCAATCCTGGATCACACTCAAAATGATAGGCATCAAAGGTATTTAATGGCTGCGCATGCGGTAAATAAAACCCCTGCTTGCTGTATTCAATGTCATAATAATCCAACAACGCCGCCAAACGTGGCTTGGCTGTTTTTACTTTGGACTCAATGGGTTGTATCTTATCCCCAGAGGCTGAGAAAAAGACTAGTGTTCCTGTTGGCGGTGCAGCGCCTACTCCACTGAGCGCTTGATCATGATTCACATTACTGATGGGGCCCGCGCTACCAGTGACAATCAAGCGCGTTAATTTTCCAATTTTCTTATGGGGTTCCTGCACTTCCTCTAGTGGGTAAGCTTGATATTTGCAGATTAACAGTGTTTTTGTCTTATCTTCTACTGAGGAGCATTTTTCTATAGAGGGGCAGCAGTATAAAGCACTGCGATGTGAATGACCTGATAAGGTATGCGTTACTTTTTGCTTAGCTAGGATTTCTTGAAAAAATTGCTTTTTATAATACCTAAAACTGCCTTGATCATACGGCGAACTGTCTTCCATAGTGTACCGATCAGTACGAATTACCTGGGTTGGCTGTTTTTCTTGATACAAAGGAATGTCTGCAGAAAAATTTAATATGGGCGCATGCATCATTAAAATACAATATTGTGTGTCAGGCAATTCTTTTAAGAGTTGCCATTGCCAATGAGACAATGCACCACTGGCCCTGGGTAATACACCTGCGCCTAGCACTTGATCGGCAACTATCGGAATATGCTCTTCATCACCCCAACCTAAACCCACAAAACATTGATTTTTATAAGTCATTTTCCAATCATTTAAAGGATTGAAAAGATGCCATAATAATAATTGGAAATCAGGATTAAAATTATTCGCTGTGATCAAATCACGATAGCCAGGTCCGAAAATTAATAGCGCCTCAAAAAAGGTTAAATTATGATCCAAAGGGATGCCTGCATTGGCTCTGGTTTTTTCAAACCAAGCCTGATCCTGATTGTTTTCAGAGTATTGAGAATTCATTAAACTGCGTATACGTGGAGAGATTCCAAAAGGATAGCGATAGCCATCATGATTACCACCCACGATAAAAATAGGCTTTTTATAGCGCTGATAAAAATACAAAATAAAACTATAAAAGGTTAGCTGATCGACACCTAGCTCATGGGTACTCATGAGCTTATCATGCATCCATTGCCTAGAAAGCTCTAATTTCTCCCACAGCTCATCAGGCGTCTGGGGGGTGATGGTCGTATATTTACTCTGCAGATTAAATGCATAATCTACAAAATCACCAGTCAATACTAAACAATCAATTTCTGCATGCTGTCCAATTTGATCAAACAAGTCTTTGATACTGTCATAGGTATTGTGTATTAATTCATTAATAAATGGCGACTCCTCTGGAGATACACCCGGCATGATTTGTACTTTATTTTTTTGTAATGCATGTTGACGAGAAGACAGATGGATGTCTGTTAAATGTCCTAAATTCAAATACGCTTTTTCACTAATATAGAGCGGGTGGTAACTTTGTATGGGTTGATTGGTATCTGTCACTAAACCCACACCGGATTCAGCAATTTGAAAAGCATGCGCATGTTTAAAAGCATAGGGTTTTAACCCCAGCAACATCAGTTCGTCTTGAGGTTCGTACATGTTACGATCGACAGATAAGAGGTGGTTCTCTTCGTCTGATTTTAGAGAAAACCAAATGACATGATATAGTCCAACTGGTAAAGCTGGCTTTAGCCAAGTTACTCTGAGCCAATGCTTAAATCCCTGAGCATGATAATGCGCAGCTAACTGTGCGGCAATTCTAGCCACTGCCTGACCTTGCTCATCCAGCAATACCAAAGGCTTTTTAGGATCAACCGCTTGTGGCTCGTTAACTACTAATTGTTGATACGCGGCCGGGCTGGGTTGCACAAAACAGCGCGCCTGATGAATAGCCTGACTTTTCTGTGTAGGCTCTAGATTATCCCATGGCAGATACCGTAATTGCAGATTTAAGCGATTACGTAATAAACACGGATCTTCCGGAGATTTTTTTGAATAGTGTGAATTTTGCACCAACTCATCATTGATGAGTAAATACATGGTGAGCGAGTCACTCAGTGAAAGTATGGCTGGACAACCCAAGCTGGGATTCAAAATGATAGCATGCGCCAATCGCGTCATTAAACGCGGGCCCTGATCCACAACCCCTTTGACTGGATTCGAGTAGCGACATTTTCCCAATATCGTACACGCCAGATCTGAACGTATATTATTTTTCTTTTCATCCATGACGGTGGGAATCATACCATATTAAGATAGCATTTAGCATCGCAACGTATAAAATCAAATGGGGAAGAATATACCCAAGCAACTCCAAAATACCTGTTTCTAGCTGCTCGAATTTAACCCTCTGCAGCCTTCCTCACCTCGCAATAGTATCGACTATTCCTTGGTTCGGAAAACTTCATCTGGCTAAATCCGCTTTGCTATAAACTACGCATTTTGAAGCAGCCTGGGTATATATCTACCCCGCACCTGCAATTGTCATGGGGGTTAATAAGATAGAGCCTGTTTCTAGACTAGAGCGTTTATCAATGTCTGTTCCCAGCATGACAATGCCTTTCAGCATATTCTTTAAATTTGAAGCGATGGTAACTTCATTCACTGGATATTGAACCTTTCCTTTTTCAACCCAAAAACCACTGGCACCTCGAGAATAATCTCCAGTGACCATGTTGGTCCCCTGCCCCATTAATTCCGTCACCAATAGACCTTTGTCCATTTGGGCTAATAAAGCCTCAAACGACCCTTGTTGTGGATAGCGTAATTGAATATTACTGACTCCACCAGCATGCCCTGTGCTTTGCATGTTGAGTTTTCTGGCCGAATAACTGCCCAGCAAATAACTCTGCACAGTGCCATTTTCTACTAACGACATCGCGCGTTTAGCAACCCCTTCATTATCAAAAGGCATGCTGCCCAGTCCCCTTAGAATATGCGGGTCTTCTTTGATGGTGAAGTCATTTGGAAACACCTGTGTATGCAAGCTATTACATAAAAAAGATGCTTTGCGAAATAAAGCACTGCCAGAAATCGCTGAAAAATAACTACCAATTAATCCGCCCGCTAATGTTGCATGAAACATGACTGGCGCTTGACAAGTCTTTAGTGATTTAGGATTTAAACGCGCAAGGACTTTTTCTGCAGTACGCTTTCCTACAGCCTCGGGCGTTTCTAACTGTGCAGGAACGCGCGCAGTCGTATACTCATAATCTCGCTCCATGGAGCCGCCATCCTGTCCCAACATCACACAACTCAGTCCATGCCTCGCAGAAGGGTAACCTGCTAAAAAACCATGGCTATTGCCATACACATGGTATCCTTGGGTACTATAGGCAGTTGCACCATCCGAATTGATAATACGCGCATCATAGTCAAATGCTGCTTGCTCCGCACGCATTGCTAATGCGACCGCTTCTTCAGCTCCTATGCCCCAGGGGTGATACAATTCACAGTCTGGAATATGCGTTGCCAATAAACTCGGATCCGCTAAACCATGACAAGGATCGGACTCAATGATGGTCGCTAAATGGTGTGCTTGTGTCAGCAACGCATCAATGCTAGCGGAAGAAAAGTCTGTGGTAGAAACCGTCGATTTTTTCTGCCCAATGTAATACGTTAAAGACAAAGATTTGTCTTTATGAAAAGTCACTGTTTCAACGGTTTGTTTACGCACCGTCACACTTAAGGACTCGCTGACACCCACATCCACTTCGCAGCTGCTCGCCCCCGTTTTTTTAGCACGGATCAAGATATCTGACACCAAGTGCTGTAATTCGGCTGTGTTAACCAATTGTTCCACAGCTGTAGGTAAACTGATCATTGCTCTGTCCCCCCTACGGTCATATTATCAATTCGTAAAGTAGGTTGTCCTACACCCACAGGAACGCTTTGTCCATCTTTACCACACACACCAACGCCCTCATCTAATGCCAAATCATTGGCCACCATCGAGACACGCTGCATGACTTCTGGACCATTCCCAATCAACGTTGCCCCTTTAATTGGCGCTGTCACTTTACCATTTTCAATCAAATACGCTTCATTCGCACTGAATACAAATTGCCCAGAGGTGATATCGACGGAGCCTCCACCAAAATTGACAGCGTAAATACCTTTCTCTACCGAAGCAATGACTTCTTGAGGATCATGCTCACCAGGCAACATAAAAGTATTGGTCATTCGTGGCATAGGAATGTGCGCATAAGACTCGCGTCGTCCATTTCCAGTCGAAGCGACTCCCATTAAGCGCGCATTGAGTGTATCCTGCATATACCCTTTTAAAATCCCTTTTTCAATTAAGACGGTACGTTGTGTGGGAGTACCTTCGTCATCTATGTTTAAACTACCCCGTCTATTTTCTAACGTGCCATCATCAACTACCGTACACAAAGAGGATGCAACTTGCTCACCCATACGGTGAGCATATGCTGAACTGCCTTTGCGATTAAAATCACCCTCTAAACCATGTCCAACAGCCTCGTGCAATAAAACACCGGGCCAACCAGGACCCAAGACAACCGTCATATTGCCCGCAGGCGCCGGTATCGCAGATAAGTTTACTAACGCTTTACGCACAGCTTCTTTGGCATAATGTGCAGCCAATTGATTATCCAGAAAATAACCATATCCCAAGCGTCCACCACCGCCAGAGCCACCCATTTCAGTTTTGCCATTTTTTTCAACAATCACTGTTACATTGAGCCGTACCAAAGGACGTTTGTCTGCATACCATCCCCCAACACTGTTTAATACCATGATCGTTTCATACACACCATTGAGTGATACCATGACTTGAGTCACAGCAGGATCGGCTGCTCTGGCAACCGCATCGCATTGGCGTAATAAGTCCAGCTTGGCTGGTTGGCTCAAACTATTGAGTGGATTATCAGCAACGTAACGCGGCGCAATCGCCTCGCCTGCCCTCCAAATACATTGTGGTAGAGACTGTTTATCTTGTATGGCAATGGTACGCGCTGCTTGCGCTGCCTTGAGTAATGCCTCTACTTTTAAATCACTGGAGTAGGAAAACCCAGTTTTATCACCACACACCGCACGTAAACCAACACCTTGATCGATACTAAAACTACCTTCTTTAACAATACCATCTTCTAAAAAAAAAGATTCTTGATGGTAGTGCTGAAAATAACAATCCCCATAATCAATTTGCTGATTCAGTAATTGACCAAATACTTTTTGTATTTGCTGCTCATCCAGGCCGCTGGGTTCAAAGAAATGTTGTTTTATAAGGGCTAAAGATTCGTTCACAAACTGCGCTCCATTCAGCGTTCAAGTGGTATTTTCAAGTGTCATGATTACCCTTTGAACAGTTACCCATTGTTGCGTTGAATATCGAGATTATTGAGTAGTTTTGGCATCTTTCTCAGTGAGCAGAGGATTAGCGAGCGTACCGCTCAGCTGATAGACGTAACGTCCCGTTGGGACCTCGGTCGCAGTATTTTTTTTGCTCATCAGTTTTTCCAAGGCCCAAAAAGCAGCACCCACCGCAGGATTACCTGCTGCAATTGCAGCAGCCACCGGTATACTTCCACTGATATTCGGACTGACATACAGTGTACCGGAAACCTGATCTTTAGGCCAGTCTAAAACCAAATCCCCACCAATCGTGCTACTGGGTGCTTTTAATTGTAAATTACTGGTGCTGACACGCCCTTCTTGCAAAGTAGTATTGGCTTTTAAGCTATCAAAAGCTAACCCTTCTTTAAATAAATCGCTAAAATCCAGTTTTAATCGACGCTTGATAGTATCCAAATTAAACACACTTAATACGCGCCCAATGCCAGGCTCAACCCCGACGATTTGTCCAGATTTCATATCCACATCCAGATTACCTGAGAGATGCGCAAGCTCAAATTGCCAGGGATTTCCTGACCAACTGAGATTAAAAGGCACTTCTGCTTGACCTGCTTTTATAGAGCCTGGAATTTCCCAAGACTGTACAAACCGGCTGATATTAGGGCTAGTCACGGCACCTTTGAGCTGGGTTTGACGGGGGGAATACATCCACGTACCTGCTGCATTAAAATCCGTTTGATAGGAAGTAGCTTGTACGTGTTTAATTTGAAAGCCCTCTGCAATCGGCGCGCCTTCTAATTCAAAGTCTGTGAGGATTTTAGAAGACCACACCAGCTCCTTAATGGCTAATTGATAGGCCTTCGTCAAGCGAACCTCTTGAATGGTTTGCTGATTAAACTCTGTTTTAGGGGCCAACTTTAGTTTGTCTAATTTAATTTGAACCAGATCTTTCCAGCTATTTAAAGGCTGTATGGCTGTACCGGAGATATTATCTCCAATCAGCGTTACTTTGAGTTCATCCTTAGATTGATTGCCAATGAGTTGTAATGGTCCGAAATCCATAAAGCAAGACAATGCCGATATATCTAAGTCAAACTCTACTGGCGTATCTGTCGCTGTGACGAGTGTACCTAGTCCAATTTTTTGTCCAAAATCATACCAAGCAACACAATCTGCGGCCGGCATCTTCATAACAATATCCAGCTTATCTGAGTTAGGATACTGTGCAGTCTGATCCGAACCTACAATCAATTGGCCACCCAGCATATCCCATTTGTCTTTAGATTCGGTCCATTTAAAAAGACCACTTAATTTTTCACCCGACAACTCTAACAATACCGTCTGATCCGCATTCCAAATGATATCTGCTGTGACTGGCATATTCGTGCCCTTTTTCTTTAAAAAAGGCGCTGGGGCTGAGAGTTCAATCTCAGACAGCGGACTTTGTAAGGTGAGTTTTTGTGTGTCTTTCTCCCCTTTACCACCCTGCTGTTGCCAGACGAAGGTGTAGGGACTTTGTCCTTGAATCCAATCTCCTGGCTGATACTGTAACCATGCAAAAATATCTTGTGTTAACCCTGTACTTTTACCATCAATGGTAAGATCATAGGCCGCTCCGGGATAGGCAAGATTCAGATTGCCTGTGACCGATTGTCCTAGAAAAATTGCTTGCAGTTGCTTGGAATCCAAATGTTCATTATCAAAATCAGCCTGTCCTGCAATCTTACTGATCACTAATCCTAAAGGCTCTAATGTATAGGTCGCATCCTGTATAGTTGCCTTACCTTTCACTAAGACTGGATCCGCGTTACCAATGGGGATGGTCAGACCTAGATTCAATAACACCTCGCCTTTCAGATTGATGTCTAGCGCTTCTTCTTTGGGAAGAATCTTGCTGTTTTTTAGTACAAAAAATACTTTATCAAAGTCACTTTTTACATCCCCATCCAATTGTAAAATGGGTGTTTCAATGTCAAGAATACTAGCACTAACTTGCTGAATCGGACTATCCGCAATATTTCCATGTAATAAGTCAAATTGAACTTTTTGATTTTGCAGGGTGACCCTCAAGTCTCCTTGAGTGATTGCTGGCCAATCCGGATCATAATCAAAATAGACATCATGCGCTTCTGCAGACAACTCAAATCGACCTTGCTGTTTTGAAAAAGGAAAATCTGCTGCCTTCCCTCGATAAAATCCATTCACTTGAGAAAACAGCCCTTGTATGGTCGCCGCTTTGATCCATTCCAAACTCGCTGGATCATCCAGTGCCGTGGTAGGAAAATCATACTGAACACGATGCATGAGTAGATGTGGTCCATACCAAGCAATCTCAGGCTCGATATTACCATCCTGCAGAAATCCAACGCTCAAATAAGCCATCAATGGTTGCATATCTAGTTTTGCTGTCAGCTTATTAGATTGTATTAACCAACCATTTTCTCGCTGAAACCAAGCAATGGGTAAATTCACATCCGTAATTAACAGCGGTTTTTTGCTCAAATTAGAATAAGACAATAAACTTTTATCACTTTGAACTTGTGCAAAACCACCCATCTCATCGAGATTTACCATCACATTGACATTAGAAATGCCAGGAAGCTCTGCTATTTGTCCAATATTCAATTGTGTAAAGGCGGCATTCACTGCATAGCACCAATCTTGTCCTTCTGTTTTGGGAGAAATCATGCCTGCTGCATACGCTAAGTTTCCTGAGACCGGCAATGCTTTGAGTTGGGCAGGGATGTTTTCTTGTAACACAGCATATTGATTCAGAAAAAGCCACCAAGGTTGTAATGCAAGATCTTTAATCTTAAAAAGAAATGGCGCCGTGTCAGGTTGTTTTTCAAGTTGAAAACAAAACTCTTCGTTTTGATCTAATTTAATGTGGTTTGCTGATACTTTCCATTGTGAGGGTGCTATCTGTTCGTAACGCAATAAACCAGACAGTTGATGTGTTTGTTGAGAGGGAGTGTCCTCTTTGATGCCGACCTCATCCAAATAAAACTGCACACTCACCTCTTGCAGCATATTCTGAGAGAATTTCAGCCAAGTTTGAAAGGATGCATGGCCTTCCATTTGTCTGCCAATTGCTTGAAACGAGGCCGGCAAAGGGACCGCTGAAACCGGCAAATGATAGACACTGGTATGCATCAAGACAGCCTGTGTGGGATCTTGTAAATCCACTTTAGCGCGTACTGCAAAATGCGTTGGTTCTTTTTCATTTAAGACTGTAGCCAATGCACTCATGACGATATAGTGCGAGTCTTTTTTAATGTGGATCCCAATATCTGAAAGTGGCCAACTGCCTCCGTCATTAGTAATGACATGCATATTCGTGTCCACAAACTTAATACCATCCATCGGCCACCGGGCCAACCAAGATTGTATTAAATCTCTCCAGCCTCCCTCTTCTAATACCGTATTAGGATGAACAGTGAATCCTTTGACTTCATAGTTACCGGCTTCATTCTGTTGGATACTGGCATGCAATCCATGCACTACAATTTCTTTAAAATATATTTTGCCAGTTAAAAGAGATTTTAAAGGATGTACAAACAGTTTGACGCTGTCCGCCAACGCGATCAAATGTTCGTTATTTTCATCATAGACTTCAATCTGATTTAAACTGGCTACTAATAAACTACCTTGCCAACGAAATACAATGCGATTTGTTTTAACAGGTACTTTTAATTGACTTTCTAAAAAGAGTTGCAAGCCACCATAATGGCGATTGAGGTAAGGCGTCGACAGTCTCGCGGCACTAATGATCAAAGCAAAGCTAATGATTAAAAAACCAACGATATGCCACAAGTGGCGAAAAAATTGAAAGCGTCCTTGTCGCATGCAACCTATCCTTAGATTATTTTTTGTAAGCGTTCACAAGCGATCTCCAAGAGTGACCGGCAGCCTACCTTCGCGCCTTTGTTACTTAGCTCGCAAAAGTCGCTACTGCTGCTGAGCCTCAAGCTCGCTCACGCAAAGCTCCTCGGGTCTGCTCCGCTTCTTTGATACTACACTCAAAGCGCTTTGGTTTTAGGCTCAGCGTCAAGTCGCGAGCAACCGGAAAGTACATGCTAGTACTTGAGGATTGCGAGCTGACAATGACCACAACGCCTTAAATCAAATCGAGAAGTGTAGATTTGCACGCTTACTATTTTTTAGGTGACTACTCTATATCAGTACCACATCAAATTGTTCTTGTGTATATAGCGCCTCGACTTGAAAAGTGATCGAAGTACCAATTTGATCTTCAATCTCAGCCACAGAGCTTGATTCTTCATCTAGCATTTTATCCACGACCTCTTGCGAAGCTAATACCAAATAACCATTCGCATCATACGCTTGCGCCTGCCTCAAGATGTCTCTAAAAATCTCATAACAAATTGTTTCTGCGGTTTTCACAGAGCCTCGACCTTGGCAGGTAGAGCACGTTTCACACAACATGTGCTCTAAACTTTCCCGCGTACGTTTACGTGTCATTTCCACTAAACCAAGTAACGAAATTTCACTGATCACTGTTTTTGCGTGATCGGGCATTAAGGCTTTTTCTAGTGCTCTGCGCACTTGAGTCTTATGATCTTCTTCAATCATATCAATGAAATCGATAATGATAATGCCGCCCAGATTTCTAAGACGCAGCTGCCGTGCTATGGCCTGTGCTGCCTCTAGATTAGTCTTAAAAATCGTTTCTTCTAAATTGCGACGGCCTACAAAGGCGCCTGTATTCACATCAATGGTTGTCATTGCCTCGGTTTGATCAATGACCAGATGTCCTCCGGATTTTAAAGACACTTTACGATGTAGCGCCTTTTGAATTTCATCTGCAATATTATATAAATCAAACAGCGGACGTTGTCCTACATACAAATGAATGCCCTGTACAACTTGCGGGATAAACTCGCGCGCAAACAAAATAGCATTATCGTAGGCTTCTTTAGAGTCAATACGAATTTTCTCTGTAGCATCTCCCACAAAGTCTCTGAGTGCGCGTAGCTCTAAAGGCAAATCGCTGTGAATCAGATCTCCACATTGAGCTTTATTTTTATCTTTGACTACTTTCTGCCACAGTTTTTTCAAATATGTTTTGTTAGCATCGATGTCTTCTTGGCTGGCGCCCTCTGCTGCAGTACGTACAATATACCCACCAACAGATAAATCCTCACCTAACAAGACCATCTGCTTTAATCTTTCCCGCTCTGTTTCGTCTTCAATCCGAATAGAAACACCTACGTATTTCATATCCGGCATAAATACCAAATAACGAGAAGCCAAAGACAGATGTGTGGTCAAACGTGCACCTTTAGTACCTAAAGGCTCCTTGGTCACTTGTACCGCAAGATTTTGTCCTTCTTTTAACAAAGACGAAATACAGGGTAGCTCTGCAGAGTTATCGTAGAGTTGAATCTGATGATCGAGCCCTGCTAATCGATCTTGTTCATCTCGGTGGGCAATACTCACCATGTCTGATACATGTAAGAAAGCAGCTCGATTTAATCCGATGTCTATAAAGGCCGCCTGCATACCTGGTAACACGCGCACTACTCTGCCCAAATAAATATTACCAACTATACTTCGTCGACTAACTCTCTCAACGTAAATTTCTTGTAAGGCACCGTTTTCAACAATGCTGACTTGCGTCTCTCGGGGACCTACATTAATTAAAATCTCTTCGGTCACACAACACCCACTGATTTAGTGATTTTACCCCCAATGATAACAAAATCTAACCAAGGTTGTCTTATAACCTGTGTTCGAAGTTTTGCACCATGAAAAAGCTCTTTAAGACTGGCGAGGAGGGGCTCTGTTTTTCAACAGCCTGATCTCTAGCTACAATTCAGTGTGAGCATAGATTTGAATGAAGTAAACTTGCTTAATAAGCAAGTTTACTTCTTTTCATATCATCCTGAAATAGACCGGCAAACAAAGGCCAAATCAGTAAAGTAATGACTGTGGTGCCCCAAACCAATAAATGATGTGGGTAACCAACTTTTGCCGCAGTAATCCATAATTGAATCAATTCACTCATCCCCACAAACAACGTAATCATCAGTGTTTGTTGTGCTAAGGGATAATACCCAATTCTTGAGTAAAAAGTATTCACACAATGAATGGCCGTCAAATATGCTAAGGCATGCATACCGAAGCAAGAGCCCAATAACAGATCGTGGTAACACCCTACTATAAACACAAGCCCTAACGGGAATTTACCCTCTAAAGTCAACGCCCAAAAACATAACATCAGTAATAACCAATCTGGCCTACACCACGTTAACCAAGGGGATAAGGGTAATAATGCTAAGGCGCTTGCTACCAACAATGTGAATAACAATAGCGGCCAGGCTGTAAAGACTTGTGAATTAGGACGCATCCTGTGGCTCTTCACTTTTATCTAAAATGAACACATTAAAACTTTCATACAGCTCTGCAGTAGGCCTCACTGTAACCTTCATAAACGCTTCCGTACTATCTTTTTCGATAGCAATGATCTCTCCCACAGGATAGCCTGCCTTAAAATGACCGCCCAAGTCTGAAGTTTCTAATCTATCACCCACAGCTAAATCAGCCGTATTTGGTACATGCAATAATGTCAATGTAGTGGGGCTGCCTATGCCGTGCACGATGGTTCTAAAGCCACTGCGCACATTGACGGCAGGAATACCAATACTCGAGTCTGTAATTAAAGCAACCTTAGAAAACGCGGGAAAAACCTCTGCCACAATGCCCATCATACCTTGTGTATCAACCACCATGCGTCCGGGTATGACTCCCGCTTTTGAGCCTTGATTTAATACGAGGTGTTGCGAAAATTTATCTTGGCTCATGTCAATGACTTTCGCGAGACGGCCTTGTAATGAGTCCATCTGGCTTTGCTGAAACAAGGCTTTCAATGATTTATTTTCAGCCACAATGCGATTCACTTGATTAAGCGTAATACTCTGCTCCAAGAGCTTTAAACGCAACTTTTCGTTTGTGGCTCGCAGTGTTTCTTGGTTTTGAGCAAACAATCTGATATGCAGAATGGTCTGCTGAGGGAAACTGACAACTTGAGAAACAGCACGATTATAGGCATATCCGAGGCTACGAACAGGAACCATCCAATCTGTGCAAAACTCTATTGTCAGTAAACACAGTGCAAACAAGCTCCAAAGCACATAATGCAAGCTGCGCAATTATTGATATCCCCTCAATTATTCTGATACCAAAAAGCTGCAAGATTGATCCAGTAGCTCTAGCACACGTCCGCCGCCTCGCGCCACACAAGTCAATGGATCCTCTGCCACAATAACAGGGATGCCTACCTCCTCAGTAAGTAATTTATCAAAATCACGCAATAAGGCTCCGCCACCTGTCAAAACTAATCCTTGCTCTGCAATGTCAGCAGCGAGCTCAGGGGGTGTTTTTTCCAACACACCTTTTACAGCCAACACTATGCCTGATAAGCACTCTTGTAACGCTTCCAAAATCTCATTGCTATTGAGGATGAAGCTCCGGGGAACCCCTTCAGCAAGGTTACGTCCTCGCACTTCGATTTCTTTGATTTCTTTACTGGGGTAGGCTGAACCAATTTCAATTTTTATCCGCTCAGCGGTTGCTTCGCCAATTAAGCTACCATAGTGTCGTCTTACATACGCAATGATGGCTTCATCGAATTTATCGCCACCAATGCGTAGAGACGTGGAGAAAACAATGCCATTCATGGAGATGACCGCTACTTCCGTTGTACCACCCCCAATGTCTACCACCATGGATCCACTGGCTTCTCCAATTGGCATACCAGCGCCCAATGCAGCGGCCACGGGCTCTTCAATTAAGAATACCTCTCTGGCACCAGCCCCTAAGGCCGACTCTCGTATGGCTCGTCTTTCCACTTGATTGGACCCACAAGGTACGCAAATTAAGATGCGTGGAGAGGGTCTAAAAAACCGTGCAGTATGGATTTTTTGGATAAAGTGCTGCAGCATTTTTTCAGTCACATTGAAATCGGCTATCACGCCCTCTTTCAATGGGCGAATGGCAGAGATATTGACTGGGGTGCGCCCCAACATGCGTTTGGCTTCCATACCCACCGCAACTACTTGCTGATGCCCTCCCGGACCTTTTTCATCCCGAATGGCAACAACGGAGGGTTCGTTTAATACAATCCCTTGACCACGCACATAAATGAGCGTATTTGCTGTTCCCAAATCAACGGAAACATCACTTGAAAACATTCCTCTGAGTGACTTAAACATAGGCTATCATCCTAAATACCTACTTAACTTTCCCCTACTCACAACCGCCTGCTCATGATGTATGCAATAGACCTCTTGCAAAACTCTACTGAAACGGCGAATTGCTGCGGAGAGTCGGGGCTCGAATTCGCATGTACTGGCGTGTACACTGCAGTTCTGCGCTCCGTTTCTCCTTGCGCACCACTCCCCTGCAGTGAGTTTTGCAAGTGCTCTATTCAATCTAGCAACGGCAAAAACTTTGGGCAAGTCTGCGAAGTATGCTAAAGTATCGACTTATTTACAGTAGCACAACCCATGAGGAAAAACGATGAGTTTGACTGTTGATGAACTGCGAAAAGTTGCCCATCTGGCTAGGTTATCTCTGTCTGAATCTGACATTGGCCCTTTTCAAAAAAAAAT
>JAHFQF010000029.1 GCA_023266435.1 Legionellales bacterium
CCAGATGCAGTTTTCCGAACCAAGGAATAGTCGATACTATTGCGAGGTGAGGAAGGCTGCAGAGGGTTAAAGTCGAGCAGCTAGGAACATGTATTTTGGAGTATCTTGGGTATAAAGTGCAACAATGAGTCTATGAGTCTCTCGGAAAGCTTGCGTAGATTGGAAACGACTCCTCAAGCGCCTGATTCGCTTTTACAGCACTTTTACAGAAAGCTGCTCTCTCAGCCAATCATAATTATTTCTAGCGATAGCATTATCAGGAGATGCTTGCAGTATCTTTTCATAGAGCGCCAGTGCTTTTTTAGTCTGATCTGTTTTCAGATACACTTCTGCACAAGCCAACCATTGTGGATTGGTTGCTTCAGTATTATTAATGATAAAATCAACCCATGGCAATGCAGTTTGTAATTGCTGTCCCTCCGTCAACCAGGCTAAGACCTGCGAGAGTATTTTTTCAGATTGTGTAGGTTGTTGTATCAACTGATCGAATGCAGCTTGAGGTTTAGACTCTAATACCAGGCTTAAAATTTGTAGCGGGGATTGTAAGAGCCCAAGCCCAGGATGATTTAAACTTTGATTTGCTTCAACAAAATCATGTTTCAGTAACTTCGTCACTATCCACTGTGAAAGCAAGCCTGCATCATCAGGATAGATATCCAGCCCTGCTTTTAATATGGCTTCAGCACGATCATAATATTGTTGTTGAAGATAGATGCTTGCTAAAAAAAGCCGGGAACCTTGATGCTCAGGATAGGATTCAATGTCTTTTTTCACAAGCTGAATCGCACGATCAATATTTTTTTCCACCACATAAGCGTGCGCCAATGTCAAAGTCAAGGCCAGTTGATCAGGATGGCGTTTCAATGCTTTTTGTAATAACTGTTTGGCCTTATCTGTGCGCTGCTGTTTTAAAGCCACCACAGCCAACTGCTGCACAGCCCCCATGTTATCTGGTGCCAAAACCACTGCTTTTTCATACGCCGCCTCTGCCAAGACCAAATCTTGATGCGTTAAAGCCCACAGGCCTTGTAGTTGATAGGTCATGGCTTGATTAGGTGCTGTGTTTATTAATGCATCGATCTGCGTTTTAGCCAACTGAAAATCACCATTAGCCAACAACTGTAATATTTCATAGTGACGCGAGGCCTGTTGATCTAGAAAAGCATGGGCTTCTAACTGCTTGAGTTGTTGTTGAAATTGCGTATTATTTTCTAATTGAATGGCTGTGGCCAAATAGGTAAAGACACGTTGCTGGCTAAGTGCTGGATATTGTTTGATCAGCTGATACCAGTGATCTAAATGCCCGCTTTGATAATACACTTGCGCTAACAAACCTAAAACAGAGGGCTCCTCAGGCGTTTCTTTGAGCAGCTGCTGTATGGCCGTCTCACTTTTATCGAAATCCCCCATGGCGAGATAAATTGCGGCTTGTAATTGCTGTGCAACTTTGACATTTTTTCCTTGATCTAGATACCGCTGTATGGCTAAAAGTGCCTGTTCATTATTTGCTTGGCGCCAATGAATGAGCGCCATAAAATAATCAATTTGCGCTAAACTGATTTCTTTTTGAGCCATCAAAAATGCATTTTGCGCCTCTTGCCAATCATTTTTGACCAATAAAGCCAGACCTTGGCCAAACTGCCAAATGCCTTCTGGAATTTGATGATGGTTATTGTCTAAATATTGCGTTAATACCGTGATTTGGTTGCTTTGCAAGAGGCTAAAAAAATACGGAATAATGTTTTCTTGATACAGACGGGAGCTTGGTTTTACGCGTGATAGCATGGAGGCATATCTCGCGCTCGCAGCCTCGTAATCACCGTGCATGAAATCCAAGGTCGCTAATAATACATTGGTTTGTTCCTGTGCGGGATTGGCTTTTTCTTGTAATAGAATACCTGCTCTGGCAAAATCCCCTTGTTTCAAAGCCAACTCCGCGTCGACTAAGATCAAACCAGGGATTTGAGGAGATTGATTGGCTAATCGAAATGCTGTTTGTGCCTCTGCCACGCGATCAGTGCGCAAGTAGGCAATAGCCAAAACCAGTTGAATTTCAGCCTGTTTGAGCGATGAAAAGGCCGAGAAGTTATATTGTTGCGCAATGCTGAGTAAGGACTGGTAGGCACCTAATTCAGCCTGACATTGTAATATTCTTAGTAAAGTAAGCTCGGGGTTGTATTTTTCTTTAAACAATTTATCGTATTGATTCACAGCCAAGGTGTATTCTTGATGCGAAAATAATAGATCAGCCATGGCTTGGCGTATTTCGTGATCATTAGGTTGGCTTTGTAAGTAACTTTTTAAAATAATCAAGGTTTCATTGAGCGATTGAGAATCTGCCAGCGTGAGCTGTGAGAGCACTTGCTCTCTATTATAATGATGATTATCACAGCCCTCTTGTGATAATGCGAAGAGCAGCGAAAAAATACAAACAATCTGCTTTTTATTCACATCCTTGTCCTAAAAACTAGCGACTTTCTATACTCAAATCGAGAAAAGTATAGCACTATACCCAAGAAACTCCAAAATACCTCTGTAGGGTACATTTTTAGGTAACCCCCAATAAGTTACCATTCTCAAATCTACCTAGCTTGAGGCTTTTAACAATTCCTGTGGCAAATTCTTTAGGAGTTACGCAAGCATTTAAGAATTTTTCTCGGATCCAGTCGTAGCCGTAGCGAAATAGTGAACTTTGTGGTCGCCCGTGCTTTAATATTTCAATCGGTTTTTGTTCATTTCTCCACTCTCCAACTAGATGCGCAAGAGAAAAACTAAGCACCAATATGCAGGTTAAAGCGTTGAGTCGTTCAAGTTTTGTGATATGAGTATTCTCAAAATTAAATCCCCTTGATTTTAATGACTGAAACAATGTTTCTATTTCCCATCTCTGTGCATATCGCTTTAGCGCGCAATCATCTGTTCTACTCGATGCAAGTATCAATAACTCACCCGCGCGTGTCATCGTTCCAGACAAATACAGCTTATGCCCAGAATTTTCCTTTAAGCGCGCGAAGTTCACCAGGTTTAACGTCATAAAACAAGTCTTTCAAAGTGGTTTCTTTTCCTGTTTTTGTGGTGCTCAGTTGATTATTTTTTACCCGTATATCAAATGGAATAGCGTTCTCAATCAAATATCCAAGCCATTCTTTCCCAACAAACTCCCTGTCTGCAACCAAGCCCCCAATGCGCTTACGACCAAATAACTTTAAACAGCGCTCCATGAGCGCGATGCGCTCTTGCCAATTTGAGTTTCCTTTCTTCGGTAAAAACGACCAAAATAATGGCACCGCAATTCCTTTGTGCACAACAGCAAGCTTGAGAATATTAATGTTGGATGTTCCCCATTGCCAGTTTGTCCTGTCTAATGTTAATAATACTGGCGAAGATTCAAAATTAAATAGGTCCCAAAGTAATACAGCAATGCACTCCTGGGTAAGGAAGCCTGACTGTAAAAATCGCCGTAATCTCATACGACGTGAAGACACCATTGAAGAACCCGAAATGGCTGTCGCAAGATCCGTTAAATTCACAGTGCGCGTAACAAATATCGCCAGCATGAAATGTACCAAACAAACCAATCTGGCCTTGTTTCCTTTCATACAACAAACTAAAATAGCTAATAACTCGCTGTGCTTCATGACTACAATCCTTTGTTTCAACGCAAGAATTGTAACATTTATCATGAAAATCAGCGAGTTATCTATTTTTGTACCCTACAGAGCCAAAATACATGTTTCTATACCCAAGATGCTTCAAAATGCGTAGTTTATAGCAAAGCGAATTTAACCAGATGCAGTCTTCTGAGCCGAGAAATAGTAACACTATTGCGAGGCGAAGAAGGCTTCAGCTGGGTAAACTCGGGCAGCTAGAGACATGCATTTCGAAGGATCTTGGGTATAGACTCAAGACAAGTAGTGGATTATTTGACATCTGGCCGAACGCAGTTTCTGCCCGCATGCTTGGCTTCATAGAGCGCTTTGTCTGCTCTATCGATGAAGATATCCATGGTATCTGCTGGGGTAAACTCTGCAGCACCAATTGAGACTGTGATTGGCAAATGCTCATTTAATTTAGCCAATTGTATTCTTTGAAGTTCAATGATGCGGCGAATCGCTTCTGCAAGCTTAATAGCGGCCTGCAGATTCGTTCTTTCTAAAATCACAGTAAACTCTTCACCACCAAACCGAGCAATAAAGTCACGGCCTTTTAATTGCTCTTTCAGGCATTGAGCAATGAACTTTAAAATTTGATCGCCAACGATATGACCATGCTGATCGTTGACTTGCTTAAAATGGTCAATGTCTATCATCAGTAAACATAAGCTGCCTTCCGAGGGATTATAGCGCTGCATGGCTGATTTTAATACTCTATCAAACTCACGTCGATTTGGGATCTTAGTGAGCGCATCAGTAATGGCCGCCTCCCTGATTTTTTCAATCTCCTCTTTCAGCTCTTCAATTTCTTCATTAGCCGAGTCAATCACTGTAAACACCTGCAAATCTTCATCCGTCCAATCACCTGAATTAATCATATAATCAATGATCACTTCGAGTTCTTCTGAGCCAAGCTCGGCTAATTTACGGATGGGCTCAGATTGAATACGAGCTAACTCTGCTGGCTCTAAATCCGAATGATAGAAAGCTGCCTTTAAAAAAGTTAACAAATCCTCACTATTTTGTAATTCTGTGGTTTCTTGATTGGCAATGTATTGATTCATAAAAGAACGTAAGCAATCCGCAGGGCTGGCACCATCAATGTCTAAAATATTGGTCAGAGATTCTTGAAACTGGGGCAGATGGCTACAAATGTACACATACCAAATGGCATAGTTAATGGGGTTTGGAGTAACCCCATACTTTGCCATGAGGGGCAAAGTAACGCGCATGATGTCTGTATCTATAGATGACATACTGCTTATTCCTCAGTCGGATTTTCTCCGTTTAATTCACGTTGCATTTTTTCGTGATTGAGCTCTTTTTCCCATTTAGCAATCACCACGGTAGCAATACCATTTCCAATGAGATTTGTAATGGCGCGTGCTTCTGACATGAAGCGGTCTATGCCTAAAATCAATACAATGCCGGCAACAGGGATGGTATGAATGGTAGATAAGGTTGCAGCCAACGTAATGAATGCTCCACCAGTCACTGCAGCTGAGCCTTTAGAAGTTAGCAGCAAAACTGCTAAAATACTGAATTGCTGCTCCAGAGTGACGGGGGTATTCGTTGCTTGCGCAATAAAAATAGCTGCCATTGTAAAATAAATGCAGCTGCCATCTAAATTAAACGAATAACCTGTTGGTATCACCATGCCTGCCACAGATTGCGAGCAACCCAGCTTTTCCATTTTGTAAATCATACGAGGCAAAGCGGACTCTGAGGAGGAGGTACCCAATACAATTAAAATTTCTTCTTTGATATAACGCAGAAATTTAAAAATACTAAAGCCACAAATTTTAGCAATACCACCTAAAATCACGAAGATAAATAAGCAGCATGTTAAGTAAAAAGTTAATATCAGCTCTCCCAAGGAGTGCAAGGTGCCGATACCATACTTACCGATAGTAAATGCCATCGCCCCAAAGGCGCCGATGGGCGCTAACTTCATAATAATATTAATCATGCCAAACAAAACTTGGCATAACCGATCAATGGAGCGCACTAAGGGGTTAGCATTCTTTCCTACTAAAGAGATGCCGACACCAAATAAAATGGAAAATAATAAGACCTGTAATATATCTCCTTTGCTGAAGGCATCAATTACCGTATTAGGAATGATGTTCATCAAAAAAGTAACCGTTTCTTGCTGTTCTGCTGACTGAGTATAAGCAGAAATTGTGCTGGCATCTAATGAGGCGATATCGGTATGCATACCCACGCCTGGCTTCAGGACATTGACGACAACGAGACCAATGAGTAAGGCAACGGTGGTTAATAACTCAAAATATAGTAAAGATTTCAACCCTACTCGCCCTGCTTTTCTCATGTCCTTCATACTGGCAATGCCTGCCGTCACGGTACAAAAGATAATGGGCGCAATGAGCATTTTAATGAGTTTGATAAAGGCATCCCCTAAGGGTTTCATTTTCTCACCCAGCTCTGGGTAAAAATGTCCAAAGGCAACGCCAATGAGTATTGCCAAGATCACCTGTATATATAAGCTTTGGCTTAATTTCGTTCGAATAATACCCATGGATTGATGCAACACACCATTTGTTAGAAACAAATCTGACCTAATTTAAGCTTAGGTAAGCTAAAGTGTGTTGTCAAAAAAGGAGCCAACTATGGCTCCGGAAAGACCGCCCCCTACCAGGGCATTTGAGCTAGCCAGAAGATCACTCCACTGACTAAAGAGGCAATAATAGTAACCGCAGCAATCGCATCTACTTTATCATCGTCATGTTTTTTTCGCATATCACAACCCTACTTATCTGACTCAGTGATTATGATAGCCTATCACTGAGTTCAGATCTACTGGGCTGGAATCCTAGCGTTCTAGGCGTAGTAAGGCAGCGTCGAGGTCGATGTGAGCACCGACGCCAACACCGTGTTCAGCAGGCTCGACAACAGGCTGTGCACCCTGACGCGCGGCTAGCTGATCGAGCTGAACGACTATAGGAAGTGGCTGCCGGTCTAGTGCTCGTTGTTCTTCTAGCTGCTCTATATCAGGTCCTATCACTACTGCTTCTTGCGGTGGTATTACTTGTGCCACCACTGGTTGTATATTTGCTGGTAGTGCCAGTCGATCGCGCACGGGTCGCACACCAAGGAAAAGAGCGTGCATCGCCAAAAAACCGCCGATATTTACTGCATATTCACTACCCACAACCAATAATCGCTGTGTTTGTTGAGCAGCAGCCTCTCTGCACGTACGGAGCAATGCCCCTGCTACTGCTTGAGTAACGGGCACAACGTAAGTGCGGGCCCCACCCAAAATGGTTGGTCGAGTAACCTGCATTGTGACCCCTGCTACTACTCGAATAGCCTCCCTTGCAATCCAAGACGATGGTAAACGTGTAAGCACAAAATTCGGGATGTATCCAAGCACGGCATCCCTGACCCCCACCCTGGCAGTCGCTCGGGCAGCCGTAAATACGGGGGGCCCCATGATTGCAGTAAGATCTACTGCTTCTGCAGCGGTATGAGCAACTACAGCTTGGGTTCCGTTTGCAAAAACATGCACGCTATTAACCAATGTCTCGGTACCTTGTAAGGGAACCCCGCGCAGAAATCTCAACATGCCATCGCCTATGCCCCTAATGCTCGGACCAACCAGATTACTAACAGGTTGAGTCAACCTGACTACTACAGGACCAAGCCGAACAGTTGATTCCACAGCAGACTCTAATATATTAGTGACACCTCTGATTACAAAAGGCAGCGCAACAATGGCTCCTGCTACTCCCGCTACTCCTGCTACTATCCAAAATCCTCTTCTATAATTTACTCCTGGAGCTGGAGCTGGAGCTGGAGCTGGAGCTGGATTGGCATCGTCAGCACCCTCGGCGCCGTCAGCTATTCCTAGATTATATATACCGGCCATATTATCACCTTAGTTTCATTTGCTATAAAGATGACTAATTAAACCAGATGAGCCGGTCTGTGTCAAGTTATTTGACTGGTATTTTTTATTGAGTATCTTGGGTATATATAAAGCAAAAAAAGCGGGCATCTGCCCGCTTTAATTTTCATGACACTGTTTATTAGGTTTAAATATTCATAACAGGAGCCAGTCTATCTCTCTGTTCAAGTGCTGCGTGTAGTCTTAAGCATGCATTTCTGCACTGTCCATATAAACGATCATATGCAGTAGTCACGCCAATTTCACCCACTTGTAAAGCCAGATTAGCAGTTGTGTCAACTCCCATTCCTACAACCCCATTCACTGCTGCAGTTGCAGTGGACGTCACTTGCTGTTGTGCAGCATGGGCAGCCACGGTCAGCATCCGGTGCACATATTGCGCCGCCATTTCTCTGCCAGCAGCAAGCAGAGCGCGATCCAAGATAGTCGAACTCATGGTGTGGCTTAGCTCGAGCGTTTCTGGCAACATCCATTCGAATACGCGCGGTGTTGGCACCTGTAAAACAGCCTGTACTGTAATGCGCGCTGCTTCATTGGTAGTGTTACCTATCGCACCAATTAAGGCGGTGCCTCCGGTGACCGCAAGATCCATGGTTTCTGCTATCGTATGGGCAAAAGTCAGTGTAAATCCATCCCCAAAAGTCACTACAGTGTGGATAAGCTCCCCTGTGCCTGGCAACGGCATACCACGCATAAAGCGCATCAATCCGTCTCTGACACCTGCCATCATCGGTTCAAGAAGGTTACCAGCAGCCTGGCTGCTGTTAAGTATCATAGGGCCGACTGCAGTCATAGTTTTAACCGTGGTATTTAAAATTCTATCTATGTTGTCCGCTAAACTCGCAATCACAACAGGCAGCATGAAAAGCCCCATCATGATAAAACCATTTCTCAAACGATGCTCTTCAGCTACTACTAGCTCTTCAGCTACTACTATCTCTTCACCCTGATATATAGGAGCCGGTTGCTGTGGATTATCGATACCTGCCATCTTGTCACCTCTTTGCTTGCTTGTTTGCTTGATAAAAACCGGTAATTAAGGTGGCTAATTAAATCAGAAATCTTGATAAAAGTCAAGCTATACAACTTTTTAGTATGAAAACAGCGGCTTATAGAGGGGAGTTTAAGAGTCAGGAGTAACAAAGACGAGCAGGAGCTGTGTAATTTGGCTGATTTTTGGTGAAAAACGGTCTGAAAATACGCGCATACAAATGCATGCTGCGCGTATTGAGTCTATTTTTCATCCTAACCATCCGCTCAAGAGGTCAAAGTCACCACGCCTCTTTGAGCGATTAGGCCAGGGGGCACACATCGGTTTTTAACTTAATTTCTAGCTGGCGAAGGTCTGTGGGTATCAGCCCGCGGGTTTTTAGCGGATGTCTCTGCTACTTTTTGGATTGTATTGCAGAATGCGGCAAAACCTGGACACTGCGCTCGAGACCCTGCTATGGCGGAGGAAGGTATAGCATGCGGAAACAGTTTGTCAGCAATAAGCCAACCCATACAATTTGGTGTTAGTTTGTCCTTTTTAGCGAGATCGCCGGCAGCTTTTAATTCTTGCTCTAACTGATGCTTAACATCTTTCTCTAGCGAAGCCATAATACTTACCCCTCTAACTATTTAAACTCGACAGAACGAACATAACACAGGCTCAGAATATATTGCAACATTACGCTTGTGAGATATTAACCCTTCGTATGCACAGCCAATATCGCACTTTTTATTGTAAGCTCAAGTGAATACCAATCTCTTTGGGGGTCGCGTCCACAAGTGAGCTGACGAGCACCTCTGATTTTTCATCCCACTTTAAAGGATCTGCGGAGGCAGTAATTTTAACGCTCACTGTGATTTCAGGTACCGCATCTAAAGAGCTTCCCTGTGCCATGGCATCCGCTGCAGAGAGCATGATCTCTGCCTTTAAATCAGCCAGCTTCAGTTTTTTAACCCAAATAGGCATGCTAACAGCAGGTTGTCTCACGCTAATAAAGACATAGTCTGTTGCTAAGCGTCGTTGTTTGAGCTCTGTCAAATGCTGTAAATGTAAACGAATTCGTTTTTCAGTAGGGGCGATATTCAATAAGCGACTATCAACCTCCTGCAACGCTTTATAGAGCGTAGGCAAAATGTCTGAATCAGGCGGTAGTTGTTGTAAGAGTTGCAGCCAGATGCGCTTTGCGACCTCATAGTGCTCTGTAGCAAAAGCATCGATGGCTAGAAAATTTAACACACTGGGATGTGAGGGCTCTAGTATTGCCAAACGCTGCAACACCGCCCTGCTCTGCGCTGTAAATTTTCCGCCCTCTGAAGGAAAGGCAATCTGAATGTATTGCAGCATGACGTAAGGATTATCCGGCGCTTTTTGCAGGGCTTTTTCACTCCAGGCTAAGGCTTGCGGATAGTCTTGTAATAGCAAAGCATACTCGGCCATGACGCTCCACACTTCAGGTTCATCCGGCATGTTGTCTGCACGTTGATGCAACCACTCGATCAATTGTTCGCGTGAGATTGCTTGCTTAGTTTGTTCAGAAAGTGCTATTTCGGTGCGTTTAATCCACTGCTGTGTAGAGAGCGCTCGCCAAGCACCTAGCTGTAAGTAAAGTCCTATGCTAACTAATGACACAAAGCCCAGCGCAAACCATCGAGTTTTCATCGTATAACCTTTCTCACACAAAAAACACCGATGAGCAATAAAATCACAGGCCCTCCCCATAATCCAGCGGTAGCCAGTGTTTTAGGAGGGGTATAAAAAATGGCTTCACCGTAGCGTTGCACCAAGGCCTGCTCAATGACTTGTCTGGTCTCTCCAGCCTGCAATCGCTTAGCGATTTCTCTACGTAAATCACTGGCCACGGTTGTTTGAGATTCGGCAATAGGCTGATTAACGCAGACTGCGCAACGCACGGTATGAATCAAATACTCATAATCCTCTTCCATGTGCGCGGTTTCAAAATGTAATTGCTGTAAGGCGGATATCGTGGTAGACCAACTAAGCAGTAATAAGCTTAATGCAATTAAGATGCGCATGCGGTAAGTCCCTCTAACACAGGTTGTAGTGTGCTGTCATAGAGTTCCAAACTTAAGGGGCCGGCATGACGGTAAACAACCTTGCCCTGACAATTCAACACAAAGGTTTCCGGCGTTCCGATAACGCCCAATACATAGGATAACACCCCGTTGGGATCGTAGAGATGTATACCCAAACTATCCCCGTGGGTTTCTAGCCACTGCTGCGCATTGAGCAGGTTGTCTTTAAAGTTCACCCCAAACCAGCGGTTTTTTTGATCGCGCTGACGAATTTGCTGCAGTATGGGCACCTCCGTGGCACAATTGCTACACCAGGAGGCCCAGACATGCAAAACGGCTGGCTGGCCTAAGAGTGCTTTGTCTGTGATGATTTCTGAGGGTTTTAATACATTGACTAGTGCAAAGGTTGGAATTGTTTGCCCTACAGGCAATGCCCAGGTGGGTGCGCCGAGTCGAGTATAAAAAAAAGCGAGCCCGCCTAACACAATGCTGAGCAATACAATCGGCATCCAAGCATTTGCAAGAGACCTAGGTTTCTGTGACATGTCGCCTCCGCCAATAATATAACATCGTCAAACACACGCCCAGCGCCATGCAAAATCCACTGAGCCAGAGTCCACGCACATAGGGTTTGAGATAAATACGTACTGCCCATGTATCTTCAGACAAAGGCTCAGCCAACGCAACGTACAGATCGGTGATACCACTTAGACGTATGGCCGTTTCTGTGATTGGGATCTGACGTACCGTAAAATACCGTTTTTCAGGTTTCATCAAGCCAATCAGCTGGTTGTACTTAGACACGGCAAAGACGCCTTCTATGCCTTCATAATTCCCTTGCTTGGTTTTATTTAAGGCTTGAAACTCAAACTGATAGGGCTCTATGCGCAAACGTTCCCCCAGTGTCATTTGTACATCGTGCTCTTGACTCCAGTGCGTGGTCAACAATAACGCAATGATCAAGCCTGCTGCACCCAAGTGAGACAGCACAATACCATAGTAGCGTAAGTCTCTGGTCTGAAAGCGGCTGATGCCATATCGTACAACACTGTACACAACGGCCAGCGCTGATACTAACCAGACAGTATCCAATACTGACCAGTCTGTTAGACAATACAACGCAACGCATGCACCTACAAAAACCAAATAGGGCTTTTTATCTGTTAAGCTATGTTTTTGCCAGCGAATCAATAACCCCACGCTCAATAACAGCAACAGCGCTATACCAAAGGGTGCTAAGCTTTGATTAAAGTAAGGTGGGCCTACTGACAACGTCTGCTGCCACAACCCTTCTGCGATTATCGGATATACCGTGCCTAATAATACGATGGCACAGATGACTAAAAACAACACACTGGTCACTAAGAGCACACTCTCTTTGGAGCACCAATACAAAGTCGGCAAAGAGGTTTTTAATGGGCGAAATGAACACAAAATGACCGGCACGATATATAATGAGACCAACAACAAGATGACTTTTCCGCGCACCGGATCGGAGGCAAAGGCATGCACTGAGTTGAGCACTCCAGAGCGCACCAGAAAAGTCCCCACTAACGTTAAAATAAAAGCCAAAATACCTAAATTCAGCGCTAAGCCATAAAAAGATTTTTTGACCTCTATCACTTTTAAATTATGCAACAAGCCCAAACACACTAACCAAGGCATTAAGGAAGCATTTTCAACCGGATCCCAAAACCAATAACCGCCCCAGCCTAGCTCGTAGTAAGCCCAAAAACTTCCTAGGGTGATACCTAGGGTTAAAAATATCAAAGCAAGGTTATTAAAAGACTTGAGGATGTTGAGTGCTGCTGCATTTAATGGGATGGATTGTGTTTGCCAACGAAATGCCAAACACAAGGCATACAGCACAGCACACAAGGCATAACCGCAATATAATAGCGGAGGATGAATCACAAAGGCCCAATCTTGTAATAAAGGATTAAGGTCCATCCCTGCCTCAGGCGCAAACGGTAAAAAACGCAGAAAGGGGTTTGAGGTCCAGAGCATCAGGCCGCCTATCCCGACCAAAATACCACCATAGAGGCTACTGATTTTTTTTAAGAGGGGTTCGTCTAGCGTAGTGCGGTTTGATAAAAAAAAGAAGGTCCCCCAAAACGACAGCAACACGAACCAAAGTAACAGGGAGCCCTCGTGGCCACCCCAAATCGCGCACACACGATAAATGGAACCTAAGCCCTCATGGGCATTACGGGCCACATAGCTCACGCTCAAATCCAAGCGATAAAAGCTAAACGCCAACACCAAAAAAGCAATGAGTGCAGTAAAGAGTTGAATTAAATACAGGCGTGCACAATGCGCTTTGCTCAGATACTTTGCAGAAAACAGGGTTAAAAAAAGCGCAACACTCCAAGACAAAATTAAAGAAAAATGCCCTATTTCTGGAATCATGAGGCCGCCTGCTGTATTTTTTTGAGCTCAGGGGGCATGTATTTTTCATCGTGCTTGGCAAGGATTTGTTTGGCATGAAAGCGGTTGTCAGGCGTGAGATAACCTTGGATGACCACCCCCTGCCCCTCTCTAAATAAATCCGGCAAGATACCTTGATAGTCTATCCATAACTCTTTTTCAAAATCTGTAATCTGAAAGGCAATCTGTAGATTAGCTTCACGACTCACACTGCCTTTGACGACCATGCCGCCAACTCTAATTAATGTTTTTTCAGGCAAGTGCACTTGAGAAAGCTCAAGTGGCGTGTAAAATAAATTAATGTTTGAAGACAGGGCTTTGAGGATCAGTGTTGCAGCAATCCCCACTCCAACAACCAATAGTAAAATGACGCCTAGCCGTTGGCGATGTTTTTTATTGATCGTAATCAATCAGGCTCACCGCTTGACGTCGTTGTTGTAGACTGTAGATCAAAAACCCACCTAAAAGCACTAGAGCGACACCGTAGGCTGACCACACATATGCCCCGTATCCACCCATGCTTAACCAGCTTTTTAACATGTGCTTTGCCCCTTTTTGATCCAATGCTGATGGCGCTCTTGCAGTAACAGTAAGGCTTGCACTCTAAGCAACACACAGGATCCAATATACATCATGAACCCAGCCAGCATAATAAATAACGGCGCTAACATAGAAACAGCGATCGTACCACTTTGCCATTGGCTGACGGTGGCACCTTGATGCAAGGTATTCCACCAGTAGACTGAGTAGTGAATAATGGGCAGATCGACGGCACCTACAATAGCTAAAATGCTACAGGCTTTGGCGGCAGTTTTATTGCCAGATAATGCACGATACAAAGACAAAAAACCAACATAGAGAAACAGTAAAATCAGCTCGGAGGTTAGGCGTGCATCCCATACCCAGAAAGCTCCCCACATGGGTTTACCCCATAAGCTCCCTGTGACTAAGGCTAAGACGGTGAGGATGGCTCCAATCTCAGCTGCGGCACGTGCCACTAAAAAGCTGAGTTTAATGTGCCAAACCAAATACACTAAAGCACAAATAGCCATCAGCGCGTAAAGGCTGATCGAGAAGAACGCGGCGGGCACATGAATGTACATGATGCGGTATGCTTCACCTTGCTGGTAATCGGCGGGGGCAAGATAGAGGGCTGCAAACACGCCTATTCCTAATAGGACAGCAGCACTCACCTGTAGCCAAGGCAGTATTTTTTTGCTGAGGCTAAAAAAAGTGGGAGGAGATATGAGTGTATGCCAATTAAATCGCAGCATAAAATAACCGCTCAAGATGGTGTAGAGGTCGGCCTCTGTGCTGGCCCTGCTGTTTTTCACCAAAGATTGGCCAAACTACTCTGTTCCTAGATATGACGTGGACACTTACAGATGACAACGTAAAGCTCCTCTAATTGCGAAGGGGCAAAATAAGACTGCAAGTAGCGACATGGCAGCCAGTAAATACAGCGGTCCGCTGAAATCCAATCCCAGTGTGGCTAATAACAAGAGTTTTGCACCTACAATCATTAAGGGTAGGTATAATGGCAGTATCAGGACACAGATCAACAAAGCATTGCTGTTTAAGCCCAGCGTCAAAGCACTGCCTATCGCCCCAACTCCCAAGAAAGCGGGAGAAGCGGCCAACCAAAGCGCCACTACTATACCAATAAATTCACCAGGGATCGACAATAACCACAGAAGTGCGGGGATAGCCAAAAGGAGTGGTAACGTGAAACTCATCCACCAAATCAGCAAATACCAGTTGATCCGGGGTGCCAAATCCCGACTGACAACCTGATAATATGTTAAAATACCGCTGGACCATTCTTGATAAAATAAGCGCGGTAAGCCCAGTAGCATTGATAGTGTCAAAACTAACCAAACAAGCAGCAGGCGCACCTGCACCGTGGGTGGTTCACTGTGGATGAGTCCGATTTGTAAAATGATGGCAAATAAAAACAGAAACAACAGCGAGTCTAACCAAACCACTTCTCGCTTGAGCTTTAAACTTAATACAGGTAGCACATAGCTTTTATACCACGACACAGCGCCCCTCCCCTTGCCACTGTAATTGCCTGGCCTCTCTGACTGCCGACTGGTGACTGGCTATGATGGCTACTCCAGCGCTTTGACAGTGCGCCTGTATTTTAGCGGTAAGCCAAGCCTGTGTTTCAATATCCAGATGAGTCTCGGGCTCATCTAATAACCAGATAGACCTCTCGGCAGCCAAAAGTTTAACCAATGCAACCTTACGTTGCTGCCCGCTAGACAGCCGCTGCACTTCCTTTTTCAAATGGCGTTGTAGTCCTAACTCTTCTAATAGAGTCTGTGCATGTGCTGCTTGAGTGGGTGTTAAGAACAGAGCTAAATTTTGAGTGACTGAAAAATTAGCATATAAAGCATTTTGGTGATTAAGGTAGTCGACTTTAGGCGAGCTATCCTCATACAAGATCTGACCAGCGAGTGGTGATAATAGACCTGCCAACCCCTTTAAAAGCGTGGTTTTACCACAGCCATTGGGCCCCAACAAATAC
>JAHFQF010000193.1 GCA_023266435.1 Legionellales bacterium
GTTTATAACTGACTTTATGTGGGCACAATTTCAAAAAAATTGCGATGTACTGTAAATTTGTTGAAGCGGCAGCTGCTCTCTTTAACCTCTTCATTTTTTATTTAACAGTAGGAACGATAAGTGCTGGTAACGGGAATGTAGCTCTCGAAATCATTGCAAGAAGGCCCTTTATGTGCGATACAGCCCCTGCCAATAGGAGGGGGGAAATTGCAAGTTTCCACAAAAAAAGTACGCACGGAACAAGAACAATCCCATAGGTGGCCAAATAAATCACAAGAATTTAAAACTGGTGGGCAGCTACCGCCATCAACATCTACTTTCAGTGCCTGACAACATGCTGATAATATAGTAGTGCTGCTTGTTGGTAGTTTTGTGGTAGTGATCGCATGTGTTGTCGACGTTGAGTTTGGTATTCGGAGTGTACTGAAAAAACTACTGCTTGATGAGAAAGGACTGCGTGTTGTTGAATTAAAAACGCTGGTGCTGCTCGTTGCTGATGACATGGTCGACGAGCTTAGCGTAGAAGTAATGCTACTAAGAATATCGCTGATAGTTGTAGTAATTGTACTAAGTGCATTGCTTGTTGTGGTAGCTGCGGTGCTAAATGTGTTGCTAGTAGTCGTTGTGATTGCTGATAATGTGTTACTGGCCGTGGTAGTAGCTGCATCGAATATGGTGCTCATGGTCGTTGCAATATTTTGATCGGTTGTAGTGGTGTTATTTCCTAAAGGGCTCATGGTTGTATTGCCCTCAGAAGAGGTATCTCGCGTAAACCAATAAACTAGAAAAGCAATCGTACCGGCAAGCAGCAACGTGACCGGGATAATGATATGAAGATTCCTTCTGACGATATTTTGTTTAAATATGGTTAAGGTATCAGGAATATCAAAATTCGGAGACAATGTTTCTTCAACATGTGGATCGTTAATATCATCAACATCGGTTTCCTGTGTCCCATGATTGATATTAATAACTGGTAGCTCATAAGATCGAGAGTTCGGCCCGTCTCCTTGAGGAAATACACGATGAGAATCAGAATAATCCAGAGCGCTATTCTTTCTAACTGTTCGTTGCTGGGGACATCTCCCTATGCCATTATACATCTGACCAACTCTTACATCATCTATGTCATAAAATTGAGGATTCCAGTGAGGTTCATTTCCATCATTTTCTTTTAAAAAAGATGTTTCATAGGAATCAGGATTCCAAGCGTTTTGGTTACCAGTAACATCATAAGCTCGTGAGTTCCAAGAATTTATATTTTCCCTCCCGTTTTTTCTATCAGAAGATGCTACATATAAATAATCAGGTTCCTCCTCGTGCTCTTTATTAATGGGTACCTCATAGATTTGAGGGTTCCATGGCTTTGCTTGTGGATCGCGACTCATGAGATCTCCTAGACGATGGTGATGTCGGCTGAATTGTATAACTTGTAGTCAGAGTACTCAACTGCTTTTTTGTATAAGTAGGAAAGCCCCCCATTTTTAAAAAATCTAAGCAATCATGAAAAATATCTTTAACAGATTGATTATTTTATTGAGTCTGGGGTTGATTTTTGGTACGTGTTTCGCAAGAGAAGAAGCAATCCCACTCGCAACTGCTACCAATCGGAATCAACCGATTACTTTGATTGAATATTATGATGATGAATGTCCGCATTGTCATCGAATGGGAATTATTATTCGACAGTTAGAATCTAACTATTCAAATCTTCATGTCATGTATCGGGCAACGCCGATTTTAAATGAGAATTCGTGGATCTTAGCATCACTGGTTGAAGCTGCTGGAGTTAAGAAAACAGCGTTGCATGAAACCCTAGTGAGTTTGCCTGATATTCCTACCCCTCAAAAAGCGCTGGAAGTTGCATCGCGACTGGGTATGAACCAGCAAATATTATTACAAGGGATGCGATCAAGTATTATTCACCAGGAACTTATAAATAACATTGAGCTTTCTGAAAGAGCAACAACATCTCACGCGATTGCATTGCCACTTTTAGTTTTTAGTAATCACAACAAAACATATCCTGATATTACGCTTGTAGGTGAACAGCCTTACGCATTGTTATCGGCGATCGTTAAACAATTGGAGTAAGATGATGAAAATAATATTTAAAAATACAAAACCAAGGCAGATCAAAAAGAAATCAAGGCATAAAAAAATGAAGGGCAACAAATATACAGGCATTAAGTTTACTATTAAGGTTAAAAAACTGGTTCATCAAATTCGGTTATTAGTGGGTATGACAGAAGCTGATTTTAATCTATTGTATGTGAGGATTATTAAAAAGCTTTTTCGGTTCTATCGCTCATTAGTTAGCGACATTCTACAAGCAGTCATTAGAGCGCTAAAGCGACGGCGTGGATACTTACTGCCCGTTGGCAGCGATAGTGAAGTATCATTTCGTGAACATGAGGTGTGGACGTATGCTGTATTTACAGCAACAGTTTTACAATGTCTTATGTTGATTTGTCCTGATCAGTCGATTGAACACCTAAAGAACATTATTCCTTCACAAGGTCTTTTGTGGCTTAAGCGACATTCTGTATTGATTGAGCAGTGGAATGCTTATTTGCTCGATCATGACGCAACCGTTTTTGCAGAGTTAATTCATATTCGGTTGGAAAAAGAGGATGAATCGGAGTCCATTTCTTTTTCTTCATTTTAAGTGCCTGGGTTATTCGGTGCATAAGAACAGATACAAACCAATAAAAAAACAAAGATAAAAATAAACCCCAGCGGAGATAACTATGATATTAAAAAGCCCGTTTAGAAAAGTGCGTCCTAAAGAGATGACATCCGTGTTTAAATTCGAAAAGCCAGGCCCTTTAAGACACGAGGTGCGCTTATCTTTACATACTTTTGAGGCGGAATTACTTTTTATGGGGTATCCATTAAAAAGCAGAGTAGGGTTGCTCCGTTTTTCAGCACTCTTATATGATATTTGGGAAGAAGCTAAAAAAGAATATCCGTATGCAGAATATTATCTGTGGCTCATTCATGAAAAAATTGAGTTTATCTCCCGAAATCTGAAAGCGATTGCCGTCCGGTATGAAGATCTATTATTTGATCATTCGAGCGATAACAGTTTTGAAATGACACATCTTGCTTCACAAAAGCCTGTGGTACGCACCCTATGGTTTAAAACCCCTTATGGATATAAGGCGGCAGGAATCATAGCAGACTTTGATCGATTGTTGTGTCTTGCTTTAACAGCGTATCATGTAGGTATTATCCCTAATAAAGTCTATGAAGCGTTGCGTGATGAGTGGTCAGCACATATTACGGTGTTATTTCAATTACCACTGGAATGGCAATCTTTAGGTGTTGGCAGATATGATATTGCCAATCATGCTGAATTATCACAAAAGGCAGTGTCACTGATGGGTATATCGATAGAGGATATTTTAGATCAAACTAAACGATCGCCTTTAACACCTTCTCCTAAAAAATCTGTCTAATCATTCTGAAGTTATTTTTTTCATTTAAAGCTTTTAACTGTCGTGATCACAAAAGACAAAAAACGTTGTGATGCGCAAGCAGAGTGTGCAAGCTTGCCTATTGGATTTATTCAATAGCACTCATTTCTATTGTTGAACTACCCGAATGGGAGGACGTGATTCCCATTCGTGGATTCGTGTTGCTCTCACAAAGGTAGTTTTTTAAAAAAACTATATTGGGAGACTCACATGAAAAACTATACTTACTTTACACTCAGTGTTGAAAAAGGCATCAGAGGCAATATCGGTAAAGCACCTGTCTTTAGAGGTGAAGGCGATACGGCTTATCTGGATGTCATGGTATTTTTGGTTCCTAACAGTACGGACTCAAACGATCATGCTACGCAGATTGTGAATGTTCATTTCCCTCAAGCACTTTTTGAAGCGCTTAAGGACTTTGGTCAAGGTGATTATATCCAAGCAGGATTTGATCGCATTGATCTTACGAAAGGAACGAATGAAAAGAGTTCTGAACCCGTGCTTTATGTCACTGTCAAAGCGAATAGCATTA
>JAHFQF010000030.1 GCA_023266435.1 Legionellales bacterium
GTCTCCGATGTATTAGCACGCTATTTGGGGCAAGAAGTCATTTTTTCCGAGCCTAATGTACAGGAAGAGGTAATACTCACTAATGACGCCACAATTAGGGCGCGCTTACAAGCAAGGTTACTTAGTTTTATAAGTTAGGGTGGGGTTTGAATGGACGTGGATTTTAAAAGTATGATAACATAATCTCAGCCTCTCTATTTAGAGTTACAAAACTAAATTATAATGATCTTAAAGATATTGCAACGTATTCAAGGACTGCTCACTGTCGATAAAGCACCCAAGTCGGTCATTATCCCTCGCAGCAAGCACAACATTTCTCGTAAAGACATTAGCCCCAATGCTCTAAAAGTGCTCTATCGTTTACATCAAAAAGGATATCAAGCCTATTTGGTTGGCGGGGGTATCCGTGATTTGCTGTTGGGACTGTACCCCAAGGATTTTGATGTGGCGACCAATGCGACGCCAGAGCAGGTCCGAGCGATCTTTCGTAATTGTCGATTAATCGGTCGGCGTTTTAGATTGGCGCATGTATTTTTTGGGCACGAGACCATTGAGGTGGCGACCTTTAGAAAGGAAACGCTCATTTCTTCCCCAGAAAAAACACAACTCATTGTGCAAGACAATGAGTATGGAGATTTAACTGAGGACGCTTTCCGTCGAGATTTTACGATTAATGCCTTGTACTATAATATTGATGATTTTAGCTTGGTGGATTATCACCAAGGACTACAAGATATTCAAACTAGAACACTGCGCATGATCGGTGACCCTGCAATTCGATATACGGAAGATCCCGTTAGAATGTTACGCGCAATTCGGTTGGCCGCAAAATGTGGTTTAACTTTAGAAAAACAGACACAAAAAGCAATTGATTCTATTGCACCGCAAATTCATCAAGTGGCCCCCTCGCGTTTATATGAAGAAATACTCAAACTGTTCATTACTGGCTATGGGGTAGAGGTTTTAACCCGATTATTAAAATTGGAATTATTTAATCAAATCTTCCCAGATGTGGCTGCTGGCTTTAAGCAAATGCCATGGGCTCAACAATTTTTAATGACAGCGTTAGCAAACACAGATGCACGTGTGGCACAGAAAAAAGCAGTCATTCCTGCCTTTTTCTTTGCTTGCCTATTGTGGGGACCCTTACAAAAGGCGTTGGCTGCACCCAGCGGTACTTTACCGCCACTCAGAGACTTCATGACGGCTATGGATCAAGCCATAGATGCTCAAATGAAGATTCTCCTTATTCCTAAAAAAGTGGTCATGATCATGCAAGAGATTTACTTTTGTTATTATCGCATGCTCGCTCTCAGGAAAAAACAGATTTATCGGTTGATCACACACCCCAAATTTCGTGCAGGTCTTGATTTTTTAGAGTTGGTTGCAACTGTCGATAAAGAAAAAGCAACCATTGTGACTTGGTGGCAGCAATTTTTAGCAGCAAGCGAGTATGATCAAAGTGTCTTGCTTGCAAAATTAGAGCAGCAGCCTAAAAAAAAGAAACGCAAAAAAACAGGAAAAACAGACACTCCAAGCACGTGATTAGGTAGAGTTAATAGATACTCCAACCCATCCAATCGCAAAGAGTAATCAGAGGTTAATCATGATGATACAGTGCTTTATAGGATTAGGTAGCAATTTAGATAATCCAAAGATGCAGATAGAAATGGCCATCAATAAAATCCAAGCATGGTCTGATACGCGAGTGGTGCGTGCTTCAACGCTTTATGAGTCGAAGCCCATGGGCGATAAAAATCAAGCCAATTATTTCAATGCAGTGGTCAATATTGAAACCACGTTAGCACCGCTCAGCATATTTGCAAAATGCCAAGAGATTGAGAGCTTGCAGCATCGTAACCGAGATACGCAGCAAAAATGGCAGGCGAGAACGATTGATTGCGACATTTTGTTGTATGGAGATGAAACCGTTGAAATGACAGGACTGTGTATTCCACATCCCGGGTTGTTACAACGTGATTTTGTTTTAACACCGTTGCTAGAGGTTGCACCAAATTTAATCTTGCCAAATGGAAAATCCATTCCAGAAACGTTGGCACAATTATCCATGCAATTTATTATAGAGCCCACATCCGAGGTTGTTGGGGTTGCTGAAACATGTCCATAAGTATTCAGCATTTAAATAAGCTAAAAGCCAATCGCGAAAAAATCGCTGCACTCACTGCGTATGATGCAAGTTTTGCGCGGTTGTTTTCTGAACAGGGTGTGGAAGTGCTCTTGGTCGGGGACAGTTTAGGACAAGTCATTCAAGGGCATATTCATACTATCCCTGTGACGATTGATCAAGTGGTTTATCACACACACTGTGTTTCTAGAGGCAATCAAAATGCTTTTTTGGTTGCAGACATGCCATTTATGACTTACTCAACGCCACAGCAGAGCTTAGAGAATGCAGCACAATTAATGCGGGCTGGGGCGCAGATGGTGAAACTCGAAGGGGGAGAGTACTTGTGTGACTCGATCCGTCGCTTGGTAGAGCAGGGTATTCCCGTATGTGGACATCTGGGTCTGACTCCACAGTCTGTGCATACATTGGGTGGTTATCGAGTGCAAGGAAAGACCGCGGAGAGCAAAGATAAAATCTTTAGAGCAGCAGAAGCATTAGTAGAAGCAGGCATTCAATTATTAGTTTTAGAGTGCGTGCCCAGTGATTTGGCTGCAGACATTACGGGTAGGTTGTCTGTCCCTGTGATTGGTATTGGTGCAGGAAATGGTACCGATGGACAAATCCTAGTGTCGTATGATTTGTTAGGGATGCATGCCTCGCCTCCTAAGTTTGTCAAAAATTTCATGCAGGATGCAGAAACCATACAACAGGCTGTTCAGCAATATGTAGCCGCTGTAAAATCAGTCGAATTCCCATCAACAGATCATTGTTATGACAGGTGAGTGTATGAACGTAGTAATGCATCGCATTCAATGCATGAGTGAATGGAAAGCCCTGCGTCAACAATGGAGGTCTCAGCGTATCGCTTTTGTACCAACCATGGGCAATCTGCATGCCGGACATTTGTCCTTAGTAAAACGGGCAAAAGAGTGTGCCGATAAAGTGGTCGTCAGTATTTATGTCAACCCTATGCAGTTTGCGCCTACTGAGGATTTTGCAAGCTATCCTAGAACAGCGCACGCAGATTGCGAACAATTACAAGCATTAGGCGTAGATTGTGTCTTATTACCAACAGAGTCTTGGTTATATCCTGCGGGCGTGAGAGAAACGACGTTCGTAGATACCCCACAGTTAGGTCAAATTTTATGTGGAACGAGTCGCCCCACTTTTTTTAAAGGGGTCGCCACGGTGGTTTTAAAATTATTCAATTTGGTCAAGCCAGATATTGCCATTTTTGGAGAAAAGGATTACCAGCAGAGCCTGGTGATTAAAAAAATGGTGTCTGATTTATTGCTAGACATTGATATCGTGACCATGCCTATTTTCCGTGAGTCTGATGGTTTAGCCATGAGCTCGCGTAATCAATACTTAAATCCAGATGAAAGAAAAACAGCAAGTTTATTGTATCAAGTAATTTCTGAGCTTTCTCAGCAGATTCAAAATCAAAAACAAGCCAACAACGGACTATTAATCAACCTCGCCAAGCAAAAGTTGACACGTTTAGGGTTTGAAGTGGATTACTTGGCATTGCGCAAACAAGCGGATTTAACTGCCCCTTCGGCAGCCGATCAAGCACTCATTCTATTGGTTGCAGCTGTGTTAGGAAAAACTAGATTAATTGATAACGTGTGTTTTAAACGCGAACTCGAAAAACGGGCAGGAGTAGAGACCCATGACAACTTTGAGCAAATCACGGCAATCCATGCTGACTGACTTATCTAGTTGGAAAGCATTGAGCAAGCATGCTCAGGATTTTTTAAAAAAATTCGATTTAACCACAGCATTTTCCGAATCTGCAGATCGAGCAAAAACCATGCAGGCTTCAGCATGTGGTATTTATTTAGACTATTCTAAAAACTTAATTGATACCGCAGCTTGGCAGCAACTGTTTGCACTGGCAGATGAGAGCCACTTACAAGGCGCAATCCAGCATTTATTTTCTGGAGAAAAAGTGAATTATACTGAGCAGAGAGCAGCAAAGCACACGCGCTTGCGAGACCCTGCCGTGTATCAAGCAAACACGCCTGAAGACAAAGAAATCGCCGATGTCTTTGATCGCATGGCAACCATCGTTGATCGTTTGCGTGCCGGTCAGTGGCTAGGTGCCACGCAAAAGCCAATTCAAGCGGTAGTCAACCTTGGTATTGGTGGTTCTGATTTGGGACCTAAAATGGTGCTAGCAGCACTGCAACCTTACGTAGATACCACCTTGTCTTTGCATTTTGTGTCTAATATTGACGAAGCGCAATTGGCAGAAACGTTGGCTGCATTGGACCCAGAAACGACATTATTTATTATCTCTTCTAAGTCTTTTACTACTCAAGAAACTCTACAAAATTGGGAAAGCGCCAAACAATGGTTACAAGCCAAACTGGGCAATCAAGCGTTCAGTGCGCATAGTCTAGCGGTCACAGCGAATGTAAAGCGAGCAGAACAATTTGGCATCTCTCCGGATCACGTTTTAAGTTTTCCAGAGTGGGTGGGTGGGCGTTATTCGGTTTGGTCGCCAATTGGATTGCCGGTAGCGCTGGGGATAGGCATGACCCATTATAAGCAATTTTTGCAAGGCGCTCATGAAATGGATTGTCATTATCAGCAAGCACCTTGGCAAGAAAATTTGCCAGTGATTTTAGCGTTGCTGGGCGTATGGTATCATAACTTCTTATCATGCCAGACCTTGGCCGTCATCCCATATAGCCATGCCTTGCGCTATTTTACGGATTATTTGCAACAGTTAGACATGGAAAGCAATGGTAAATCTGTTTCACAACAGGGCGCTATACAGTATGCAACAGCGCCGATCGTCTGGGGAAACCCAGGTACCAATGGTCAGCATGCTTTCTTTCAGTTATTACATCAAGGACAGCATTTAGTACCGATAGATTTTTTATTACCAGCTACCAATCACTATCAACTGGATGGACATCATCAAAAATTGATTGCAAATTGCCTAGGACAAGCACGAGCACTCATGATAGGTGATAAGCAATCGGATCCCAATCGATATGTTTCCGGTAATAAACCTTGTAATTTGATTGTCTATCCTAAAACCTCCCCGTATTATTTAGGAGCGCTCCTCGCCTTGTATGAACACAAAGTGTATACACAAAGTGTGATCTGGCAAATTAATGCATTTGATCAATACGGCGTAGAGTTAGGTAAGCGAATTAGCTCGGAGTTGGAGCAAGCTTTAGAGAAACCGGAGTGTGCGACACAATGGGATCATTCAACACAGCAACTATTGGCGGTTATTCGAGAAATGCAAACGTAACGACAACCAGGCAGAGCCAACGCTTAGTGCGCAGGGCATTTTGGTATTAAGGATGATACAGGATGAACAAAAAGGAACAGTATGCGGCTTGGTATCGGCAATCCATCGAAAACCCCAGTCAATTTTGGGAGGCGCGGGCACACGATTATTTGAGTTGTTTTCAACCGTGGCAAAAAGTATGTTATTGGGATTATACAACAGCAGATATTCGCTGGTTCGAGGGCGCCAAACTGAATGTTGCCTATCACTGTTTAGATAGGCATTTACAGCACGATGCTCAGAAAATAGCGCTGATTTTTGAGCGAGACGAGCCCGGCCAAAGCGAACATATCACTTATCAAACCTTGTATGAAAAAACTTGTCAGCTTGCGAATGCTTTGCTTCAATTAGGAGTTCGTAAAGGAGACAGAGTTTGTATTTATTTACCGATGATTCCAGAAGCGGTCATTGCCATGTTGGCTGTGGCACGGATTGGAGCCATTCACTCCGTCGTATTTGGTGGTTTCTCTCCGCAAGCGCTCCACGATCGTATTAAAGACGCTGATTGCAAATTAGTGATTACAGCCAATGAAGGGGTGCGTGGAGGTAAAGTAGTTCCGCTAAAAGCCAACGTGGATCAAGCCTTAGAGATACCAACCAGTGTGACCCAGGTCTTAGTCATTCAAAATACACAAACTAAAGTGCCGATGAATGTCTTGCGGGACCTGTACTACCATGAGGTGGTCAACCATCAGCCAAAGCATCATGAGCCAGTGCCTCTGGATGCAGAGGACCCTCTATTTATTTTATACACATCAGGATCCACTGGAAAACCAAAAGGCGTATTGCATACGCAAGCAGGCTATTTGTTATATGCTGCATTCACGTTTGATTATGTATTTGATTATCAACCACAAGACATTTATTGGTGTACTGCAGACGTAGGTTGGATCACAGGGCATACGTATCTTGTCTATGGACCTCTCAGTCAGGGTGCAACGGTCGTATTGTTTGAAGGCACACCGCAGTACCCAACCCCCAGTCGTTTTTGGCAAGTGGTTGAGCAACACAGAGTGACAACGTTATATACGGCGCCCACGGCAATTCGTGCTTTAATGGGGGCTGGTGATCAGTATGTCACAGCACACGATCGCTCCTCTTTGAGAGTGTTAGGGAGTGTAGGAGAGCCGATTAATCCTGAAGCTTGGCAGTGGTATTACCAAGTGGTTGGAGAAAAGCGTTGCCCAATCTTAGACACTTGGTGGCAGACTGAAACGGGAGGCATTTTATTAGCACCCTTCTTAGGTGTGGCTGAGCAGAGACCTGGTTGTGCGGGCTTGCCTTTCTTTGGCGTAGTGCCTGCCATTGTCGATGTGGCCGGCAATATTACACCGCCGGATGTGGCTGGGGATTTGATTCTACGGCAGGCTTGGCCTGGTCAAATGCGCACAGTTTTTGGTGATCATAAGCGCTTTGTACAAACCTACTTCAGAAAGCACTCTGGTTGTTATCTGAGTGGCGATGAGGCCAAGCAAGATCAACAGGGTTATGTGACTGTGAGAGGCAGAGCAGATGATGTCATGAATATTTCAGGACATCGTATTGGTACGGCGGAAGTAGAAAGCGCCTTAGTGGCTTATCACTGTGTAATAGAAGCTGCTGTTGTGAGTATGCCTGATGCGCTCTCTGGAGAGGCAATGGCTGCTTATGTAGTCTTGAGAGCTGACTATATTTGGGAGTCTGATCTGGAAAAGAAACTGATGCAGCAGGTGAGCGCCGTAATTGGCAAGTTTGCTAAACCTAAAAAAATCTACTGTGTAGAGGTTTTGCCTAAAACGCGCTCAGGAAAAATCATGCGGCGCTTATTACGAAAAATTGCGAATCATGAGCTGAGTGATCTGGGAGATGTCTCTACTCTGGCAAATCCAGAGTCGGTTACCGCTTTGATTGATGCGTTGCAAAAGAAGAATATCAGCAGTGAGGCATAAAAAAGCCTTGTTATTCTCAAGTTTTTTTTGTTACGCTGAAAAATAAGGCGATCCCATTGAGAGATTGTCTACTGAGGAAAGCTTAAATACGGAGGCTTTCCCTAAAGGGGTGTGTAGTTGCCTTACATGTCTAAGTAGTTTTGATGTTAAGTTGTTGTTCTAGTGGAGGTTGTTGATAGCAGGGTGTATTAAGCTATCTAACGTTGGTTTTTGTTAGATAGAAAGAAACACTCGTATCTTTTTGGTTGAGCAGTTATGGGTTAGGCCTATTAAGTTGTACAAAATGGGCTAACAATTTTTTTAACACCCGACTGGTAAGCGTAGGTAGCATTATGAGCGAAAAACGCATCATCAAGAAGTACCCAAATCGTCGACTCTATGACACAGCAATTAGCAGTTATATTACGCTGGAAGACGTCAGAAGGTTAATATTGGACGATGTCATTGTGCAAGTCATTGATGCTCGCACCAAAGATGATTTGACACACAACACTTTGTTGCAAATCATGGTTGATCAGGAGGAAAGGCAGACACCTTTGTTCACAACAGAGATGTTACAGCGCTTAATCCGAATCTATGGAGCTTCGTATCAACTCCTTTTAAGGCAAATGTTGGAGCAAAGTTTTGCTTTGTTTAGTCAACAACAGCTCGTTAACAAAGACAGTGGCGATAAATATGTGGATTCTCCAACAGCATTTATGCACCAATTGACTGAAGAAAACGTTAAGAGCTGGCAAGCATTACAAGAAAAAGCTGCCAAAGGAAACTTAGAAGAAAAAGCAACAGTCACCGAGGCCAACTCGGAGATTAATCACTGATACAATGGCTAGACTATGTTCAAAAAAAACACTGCTCAAGGGGAAACGGTTCTCCTCTTGAGCAACACGCTCATTCATACCATGAGGCAAAAGCCTCTACTGGTTCACGTTCAGTACGGTATTGATTGATCGGATCGGACCAATCTGCATAACCTAGCGCGATGCCACACACCACTTTTAGCTCGGCTGTCAGCTTAAGATGCTTGCGTATGATGTCTGGACGCTCAGACAATGCAGCTTGTGGACAGGTTTCCAACCCCAGCGCACGAGCAGCCAGTAAAAGAGTTTGAATGAACATACCGGTATCCAGCCAGGAGCCAGTTTCTAAGTAGCTATCAATTAAAATCATTAAACCGACTGGTGCGCCGAAAAAAGAATAGTTTTTATACCATTGTTCTTTGCGTCGAACACTATCCTCTTTAGTAATGCCTGCTGCAGAATACAAGGCCAAGCCACAAGCGCGTCTTCTTTGTAAATACGGCTCACGCCACTCCAACGGGTAATACTGGTAATCAGGACAATCAGGCTCTTGATTGTCTTTTGCGCGTATGTAGTCATCGGTGATGGCATTCATAGTCTGTTGACCTAAGACTGCCACGCGCCAAGGTTGGGTATTGACGCCTGAAGGTGAAAAACGAGCAGCCTCCAACAGTTGAATGAGCACTTCTTGAGTAACCGGCTTTTTCAAAAAAGCTCTGACAGACTGCCGGTTACGAATCACTTCTAACAAGGTCATACAAACAACTACCGCATTTGTTGCTTTTCTTTTATCTCAGCAATGGTTTTACAATCAATGCATAAAGTTGCTGTAGGTCTAGCCTCTAATCGACGGATGCCGATATCAATGCCACACTCTTCACAGTAACCGTATTCATCGTTTTTGAGCAGTTGTAACGATGCTTCAATTTTGCTAATTAATTTACGCTCGCGATCCCGTTTACGTAACTTCAAAGCAAACTCTTCTTCCATGCTCGCTTGATCGCTAATATCCGAAGGATTTTCGTTAGAAGCGTTTTGTAGATCTTCAATCGTGACATCTCCGCCTTGCAGCAAAGCATTACGCCAAGTCATTAAGATATGCTCAAAATGCTTCTTCTGATTGTCATTCATGTATTCTTCGTTTGGAGTGGCCTGATAAGGCTTCACACCATAAGACAGCATGGTTTGCGACTCATCTGTAGTGGTGTCCTTGGATATTAATCCTTTGTTAGCTGCCATAACCGTCTTCCTTAATGGCCACGCATTCTTCATCTCTATAGCAAATTCTAATCTCCACCGCAATGAATATTTGAACCGGGGTGCTTAAGAGTGCAATGAATATACACATTTAATTGAAGTTTCGCCACCCGCTTAAGTGCATTTTTCCTGTGCGCGCTATGCTCGTGGGTTCAGCAGAGGTCATTTAATGAGAGCTTATATGTTATTTAATCAAATATGGTATTCATTTATTCCAGCAACCTGAATAAGTGCAATTACATGAAAGTGAATTCATTTAAGCTTGCGAGGCGTATGCCGATAGAACTTATAGATTCTTCTGAATATATAAGTAAGGCGGAAATATGGAATTCCCAGGTCACCTCGTCGAAGGGGTTTTAATTAAAAAACATAACAATCACTTAGCAGATGTGGCTGTTTCTCGAGATGACCGCTTGCTCGTTAAATTACAATCAGACAACGCCTTGCCAGGGTATGGCACTTTAGGAACCAGGTTGTGGTTTACAGTCAATGAAAAGTTTGATGCCAGTCATCAAGTCTGTCAATTAGTTGAAGTGGATGGTGGGCATTTAGTGTTTGTGAACAGTGCCATGATCAATTCTTTGGCAGCAGAGTCCATAGAGTGCGGTTTAATTGAAGAACTACAAGATTGTTATAAACCCACGTTAGGTGCTGTATATCCACAGAGCCATGAGCAAGCAGATATCTATTTGGAATCTAAAGCAGGTGGTGTGTATGTAGAGTGCCAAGAGGTCACCATGGGTGATGAAATTCACCGCGGTTTTGTACCTGACTGTCATAATAATCGCTATAGCGATGATTTGCGCAAACTCATTCATGCCAAACAGTTAGGTCACCGTGCAGTGTTACTTTACTGTGTAAATCATACAGGCATTGATTGGGTCTTTCCTGCCGATCATATTGATCCGAATTATGGTGCGTTATTGAGACAAGCAGTGAGCGTGGGAGTAGAGGTCATTGCCTATCGTATTGCCGTGTCGCTCACGCATATTGCACTGATTGAAGCAATTCCTGCAAAAGTACCCGCTAAGATGTATTAGGGCAATTTAATGGGTCAGGAAGATGGCGATTAGGTTTCCTCTAATCGCCGATCTGTCGCTCTAAATAATTACCCTAATCATACCAATGTTTTAAAGACCCTCTCAGCACAAGCCACAGTTTTTTGTAAGTCTTTTTCTGTGTGTGCAATAGAAATAAATCCTGCTTCAAAGGCGGAGGGTGCTAAGTAGACCCCTGCGTGCAACATTCCTTTGAAAAATGCTTTGAAACGATTTACATCACAGGATTTTACTTCCTCAAAACACGTGACTGCTTTTTTATCAGTAAAAAATAAACCAAACATGCCGGGGACTTGCTGAATCAACAATGGAATGCCTAGGCGTTTGGCACAGGCGGTCATTTGCTCAGAAAAGCTTTCAGTTCTTTGGGCTAACTGGTCATAAAAGTCTGCTTGCTGCTTGATGGCTGTGAGCGTAGCTAAACCCGCTGCCATGGTAATCGGATTGCCTGACAGGGTCCCTGCTTGATAGACACCACCTAGGGGCGCTAAACAAGCCATGATTTCTTTTTTACCGCCAAGCGCACCTACTGGCATGCCTCCACCGATCACTTTACCTAGGGTCGTTAGATCAGGACCTATGCCATACAGTCCTTGTGCACTTTGACGATGCACTCTGAAACCTGTCATGACTTCATCCATGATAAAGACTGCGCCATGTGCATCACAGAGACGACGGATTGCTTGTAAAAAAGCAGGTGTCGCAGGGATAAGATTCATATTGCCGGCAATGGGTTCTAAAATAACGCCAGCAATTTTTTCACCCATCTCGGCAAATAATGTCTCTAAAGCCTGAATGTCATTGTAAGGTAAATTCACTGTATGTTTGGCGATATCTGCAGGAACACCCTGTGAGCTAGGTTGATTAAAGGTTAACAAGCCTGAGCCAGCTTTGACCAACAGGCTGTCACTATGGCCATGATAGCAACCTTCAAATTTTACTAAGAGATCTTTTCCCGTATAACCACGCGCTAAACGAATAGCAGTCATGGTGGCTTCGGTACCTGAATTTACCATACGGACTTGATCAATACTGTCTAATTGCTCACAGATGAGCTCAGCCAGTTCAACTTCTAGAGGACAAGGAGCACCAAAACTGATCCCGTTATCGAGCGCATTTTTGATGGCAGTGATGGTTGCTGTGTGCTTATGCCCTAAAATCAAGGGCCCCCAGGACCCTACATAGTCTATGTACGCATTGCCATCTACATCATAGACGTAGGCACCTTCGCCCTTTAATAAAAAAGGGGGATTGATATCGCCTATGGCGTTAAAAGAACGTACTGGAGAATTTACTCCGCCAGGAATATAGTGTTTTGCTTTCTCAAACAATTGTTCAGACAAAGTCATCGTTTATCTCCAAGACAGCTAGTTATTATTTTATATAGTCTTCTCGATTTGATTTAAGGTGTTGTTGTCATCGTCAGCTCGCAATCTTCGAGTACGTTCCGGTTGCTCGTGACTCGACACCTAGCCTAAAACCAAATCGCTTTGAGTCTAGCGATGCGTTAATCGCGGAAATTTTTCTTAGCCCAAAATAATCGATTAGGCAAATGTTTACCCATGCCCACGCGAAACCCATGTCGCATGGCAGAGTGTGTGAATTCTTGTGCTTTATGAATGGCAGAGAACGCATCGAGCCCCTGTGCTAAAAAACCGGTGATGCAGGCGGACATGGTGCAATACATGCCATTGCATTCGTGAGGTAATTTGGGGAATTGGTATTGTTCTAATAAGCGATAATTGCCATACACGTTGTTAAAAGAGTGAGTTTTATCCATTTTACCTTGGGTTAGCAACAAGTAATCTACCCCATAGCCCATAATCTCTTGGGCGCTAGCGTCTAATGTGTCAGCCAGGGGGGCAACCAATTTAATTTCGTGAGCATTTAGGTGACAGACAGTTGCTAAGGGTAAAAGCATAATTTTGAGTGCTTCAAGCAGGGTATCATCTTGCCAATAATAATGACTTAAACATTGGATATTTGGATCCATGACAATGGGCAGATTAGGGTAATCACATAAGATTTGACTGATTGCGTGTATACCCTCTAGGCTAGCCATCATGCCAATTTTTATGGCCACAACAGGCATGTCCTCTAAAACAACACGTGCTTGCTCCGCGATGAGTTGTCCTGGGATGGGAGAGAGTTTCTTAAAATGAGCAGTATCCTGCACAGTGATAGCAGAAATCACTGGGGCACAATGACATCCGATAGAGGACAGGCTTTCAATGTCTGCATGAATGCCGGATGCGCCAGAGGGGTCATGATTAGTAATGCTCAAAACGACTGGAGTTTGCTCGCTAAGTTGGCGCATACAAAAAACATCCAAGGGAATACGACTTCAAATTGTAGCCCTTTTAAACTAGTCCAGCAACTTGTCTTATGGTACGATGATGCACTTTTGTGTCGCATTAATTTAGGGAATTTGTTCGTGAAACGATATATGTGTTTGTTGTGTGGCTTTGTTTATGATGAGGCTTTAGGCTCTCCAGCAGAGGGGTTAGCGCCGGGAACAGCCTGGGCTGATGTCCCTCCAAACTGGCGTTGTCCAGAATGCGGGGCGACTAAAGACGATTTTGAAATGATTGAAATCTAGCCAGCGGTTTTCGTGAAGGTTTTGCAAAAAGATTTTGCAAAACCTTTGCTAAAAATTGTGGCTAGGGTTTTAAGACGGCTAATAAGATGATCCCTATCAAAAGTACAGCGGGAATCTCATTAAATATTCTAAAGAAGCGTTCGCTTTTTTGATTGTTGCGTTGAGCAAACTGCAGTTGGTAATGTTTACAAAATCCATGGTAGATAAACAACAAGCCTACTAACAAGAGCTTGGTATGTAGCCAGCCCATGTGTTTGAAAGTAGCAAGCCCTAGTTTGTGAATCATCAGGGTTCCACACAGCAGAGTCAGTATGGCTGCAGGCGTCATAATGACTGTGTACAGTTTGCGCTCCATTGTGCAAAAGCGTGCATGTTCCTCAGGAGTAGAAACTTGAGTGTGATACACGAAGAGGCGCGGTAGATAAAACAGCCCGCCAAACCAGGCGACCATGGCAATTAGATGCAGTGCTTTGAGCCAAAGATAAGACATGAGGTTTCATAGCCCCCTGTATAATGAAGCAAGCAGTATACTCCATTTCCCTTGCTGAAACAGGTGGTTCTTGTTATGATCGAAAAATGATTACTTTAACTAAATCTGCCACTAAACGCATTCAAATGCTCAAAGACATTGAAAAAAAGTCTGAGCTCAACCTACGTATTTATATTACTGGGGGAGGTTGCTCAGGTTTTCAATATGGATTTGCTTTTGAAGAGCATCTGAAAGCGGATGATACGCTCATACAGTGTTCGCTAGAGGATAAAGAAGAGACCGACGAAGAAGAAGGCGGTACCGGTGCCAACAGTGGGCTGAATTCCGTAGGCGTAGTCATCGATCCACTCAGCTATCCTTACCTCATGGGCGCAGAAGTTGACTTTGTTGAGGGGCTTTACGGCGCTCACTTTAAAATCAATAACCCCAATGCAAAAAGCACCTGTGGTTGTGGAGCGTCTTTCTCTTTATAAAAACGAATAGATTGCACCCAATGTTGTTTCCTGCCTCGCTCCTGTGACGCTCGGAAGATTACCGGGCTGATTGTTTAATCGTGCTCTAGCTAACCAAGCAAAACAAGCAGCTTCAACCCAATCGGCGGGTAAGCCGAGTAGCTCTGTTTTAGCGAGTTGTATCGATGCAGGTAAGATTTCCTTCATCCTGGTCATGAGTGCCGTGTTATGCGCCCCGCCACCACAAACCCAGAGCTGTCCTACATTGGGATGATTGGCTACAGCTTGGCAAATGCTTTGGGCAGTAAATTCAAGTAGTGTTGCTTGCACCTCTGCAGGGCCTAAAGATTGGTTTGGTGTGAAATGTGAGGTTAACCAAGCCAGATGAAATTTTTCCTTGCCCGTGCTCTTGGGTGGCGCTTGTGTGAAATAGGGGTCTTGTAAGAGTGTTTGTAGCAATGCTTGGTTACAAGTCCCTTGCCGTGCATAGCTGCCTGAGGCATCAAAGGGTTTACCCCATTGTCTTTCACACCAAGCGTCCATCAATGCATTACCAGGACCTGTGTCATAGCCTAAAACAGGGCCAAAGTGATTGGCAGGGATGACAGTAATATTGGCAATGCCCCCGATATTTAAAACAACTTGTGCATGAGGGGCCTTGGGTGTCATCCAATGATGAAATTTAGGCACCAGTGGCGCGCCTTGTCCGCCTAGAGCCAGATCTGCACGTCGAAAGTCGGCAATTACAGTGATGCCAGTATTTTTGGCAATGTAATTAGCATCGCCGATTTGCAAAGTAAAGGGGAGCGCTCGGTTCGGTTGGTGACGAATGGTTTGACCAGAGCAGCCAATGGCAGTGATGTCTTTGGGCGACAGCTTTGTTTTGATGAGTAGCTGCTGCACTGTGCAGGTAAAAAGCTGTGCAAAAGCGAGGTCGAGCTCTCCTAGCTCATCTAAACTCCCGGTGCCAGTTTGGCAAAACTGTAGGGCTTGCATTTTCAATGCAGCAGGGAGGGGCTCTAAATGAGTGGCAATCAGCTGTAGCGTGTTGTCAGGTCCCAATGCAATGATGACGCCATCAATACCATCTAAACTGGTACCAGACATTAATCCGATGTAATACGATGGTTGCAATGCAGGCCTCACATTTCATTTTTTGCCAAGATAATTCGCTGATGCATATTGAGTAGAGCTAAGACGCGATCGGAGTAGGCAGCAAAATTTGGCCTGTCGCTCGCTAAAATAGGGTTTGACTTAGGTAGGGGCACGGTCAATGGATTATGATGGGCGCCATTGATCCGGAACTCATAATGTAAATGAGGGCCAGTGGCTAAGCCTGTACTACCCACGTAGCCGATGACTTGCCCTTGCTTTACAGTAGTGCCAAATTTTACTCTGGGTGCAAAGTGATCTAAATGTGCATACAGTGTGCTGTAGTGATTTGCGTGTTGGATTTCAATTACATTGCCATACCCTCCTTTGCGTGCGGCATAAGTGATCTTGCCGTCACTG
>JAHFQF010000194.1 GCA_023266435.1 Legionellales bacterium
TTTCTAAGCTAGATTCAGACATTTTGGATTCTCCTGTTGGTGGGTTTTACGATAGCATTCATTCATGATTTGCATACATTGGTTAAACAATTCTGCCAAACGGCGCTCTTTCTGAGCTTCGCTTAGCAACTCTTTTTTTGTTTTGATAACTTCTTTCATGGGTGTCTCCTCGTTGTTATTGTTGATAGACTTCTTTGATATCTGGGAGAAACTTTGCAAGAACAGAGCCAAAGGCTTCATTCTTAAAAGTCTCAGCCAGGGTTTTGATAAATTGATCCTGAACCTTACGCTTATTGTGTTTGGCTGATGCTTCCAGCATACGAAGCGTAATTGCCGGTAAAGTAGCCCTGACCATTGGGTCGCCTTTTTGGGTGAGTTGGCGGATTGTTTTCATTTTTGTCCTTATTTTATTTTTAGTGCAGACCTATTTTTCAAGCAATATAGTCTCAACATTCCGAATATTCAATTAAGTTTTTTACTATGTAAAAATTCATGAAAAAATACAATCTATTCAGTATTTAATCTTGACTTTAGTTGAGGCTGATGTATCCTGATTGAGTGCTTATGTTTTTTCAGTAAAAGTTCAATATGCCTCAATTAAAATCCTCTCTTTTTTATATCGCCCTGCTTCAGGGCTTAAGAGGATTTATTTGGTACGGTATACAGGTAATGGTTTCAATTTATTTGCTCAAATATTTTCATTTGCCTTTAAGAGAGGTCTATATCATTTATGGGTGTCTCATGATTATGGGGTATGCAACCCCTTTAGTGGGCGGCATACTTATTGATTATCTGTGTGGCTCAGAAGCGATTTTGGTACTGTCGTTTTTATTGATGATGCTTGGCTTTGGAGCCATGGCGGTAGATACCGAGCTTGGATTTCGCTTTGGGGTTAGCTTAATACTACTTGGTGTTGGATTTTTAAAGTCTTCGGCAGGAACAGTTCTTGCCTGTTTTTATGAGACTCATTCTGATAGCCAAAGAGATAAGGCATTTGGAGGGATGTATTTCAGCGTGAATATTGGAGCGATTCTGGCACCAATCGCACTCGGAGTCTTTGTGGATAAAAATGCCTGGAATGTTATTTTTGCAATCAGTGGCCTCTTATCAATGATCGGTTTTATTTTTGCGCTTCATCTTTTAAAAGAAGAAGTCTATTCTCGGAAAGTGCTGACTGGTTTTTTGATCTCACTGCTTCTTGCCAGTTTTTCTGCAGTCTTCCTAATCTGGCCAATAGCGTTTAGTTTTGTACTAATGATTTTGGCGTTTGTCATCTGTATCTACGTCTTAAGGTCAATAGTAAAAAATTACCGTAGTTATCTTAGCGCCGTATTGTTTTTGTTTATGCTCAATTTTGTGACGATGCTATATCTTGCAGGAGATTTGCAAGTGGGAGCCTCGCTATCCATTTTAGCATTTACGCATTTGCATTATTCGATAGGTACAGTTAGTATTCCGCCAATGTTTTATAACGCACTCTTGCCATTGTTTGTAGTGCTAGGCTTATGGGTTTATTTGCCACTGGTCAGTCTGCTAAAACGATATCCCTTTTCAGTCAGCGTGCTATACCGAATGGGTTTTGCTATGCTCTGCTGTGCGTTTGCTTTTTTGGCCTTTGCAAAGGTGGCGGCAATCATGGAGGTGCGCCAATCTGCTGATTTAATCGTATGGGTGGTTGTTGGATACTTTTTTCTGGGCTGTGGAGAGTTGATTATTAGCTCAACGGTATTGTCTGCAACAGCCGTACTAGCCCCGGTAAATTTACGAGGTACTTTTATGGGGATCTTTTATTTATTTGATGTTCTATCAGGTTATTTTTCAGGATTAATTGCAATGATGACAACTGTGAGCCTTCCCTATTTTCATAATGGCGTTGCAGGAACCTATTTGATTATTTCGGTATTTTCATTTTTAATATTATTCCCATTATGGATTTTAAAAAAATACCTGAATGGAGTGAGCTCATGATTGAGTATGGGCCGCAAACAAAAGAGGTGATCTGGTCTGAAATTCGTGTTCGCGTGGCACAGGTTAATCCTGAGCTCGTAGGGATTATTGACAAGATAGCCCCTGATGAAAGCCTTACATTATTTCTGTTAAGTTACCCTTATGGTAGTGAAATTTTAAAAAATGGCGTATTACATGTGGCAGATAAATCTGGCCTTTTATTGGGGATTGATGATGATCGTCTCAGCCCACATCTTGCCAAGTCACTCGCCTATAACAATCGCTCAAATCCCTTGTCTGTAGTTTTATCTAATTGTGTCGAATTATCCCTAGCTACGCCAGCTTATAATTTTCCAATATACAACAATATTCAGTCAGGTACTGTATTTGGTACAGGATTTATGTTTTTGCATGACTACTCAGATCAACCTATTCTCACCTGGAGCTTAACCGCAGGAGTTCGTGGTATTTTTATGTTGTCAAAAATAGCAGATGCCCGTCAACATCAACGGCTCATCAAGACACTTAATATTCAAGGAAATAAGCCGGATACCCTGAGTGACCATTGGGATATTTTCAGGCAAGTCACAGATGCTTATGCGCATGAATCGCTCTGGATAACTGAGCTACTTTGTTTCTCAGAAAAGTGGCTGAATCTGATTTTATACGACCTCAAGTTTATTGAGCTAAAATGCTATTTGTTAAACAAGTCTTTCATCTCATCAGAATTTTGGAGAAATAAATATTTCTGGGATATGATTTTTGGTCTCACAACGCTACAAGGTTGTAAAAACACTCCCCCAAGAATTATGCCTTTTTTAAAGCAATTATTTTTTACCATGGGAGGCTGTTTCTATGGTTTTGCTCCTACACTCGATGAAACGCTAGCTCCTATTTCACTTATTCAACAGGCTTATCATGATATTTATGAGCTTGAATATGAGCCTATTATTATGGCGCCCACTGTTTTAGATATCGCAAGCTGTAAGACAGTTTATTATTCATTAAATTATCCTGTGTGTCTCGAATTTGTGGATAGAGGGAGACTTCCAGGATCAAATAGCAAACTGCTTGATGAGCTGGAACATCATTTTTTAAAATACAAAAAACAACTGGCTCAGAATCAACTTAAAATTCAAAATACGAGGATTTACCAATCTCTTAGCCAAGTTAAAGTAGAATTTCTACACGCTGACTTACATGATTCAGAAAAAATAATTGCGAGCTTTAGCCAATATCAAGGCAAATATGGTAAACTTTTTCCAATCAATTCTGGCTTTTTGAGAGGGTATGTCCGATTTTCTTTGGAAACTTAAAAGTCTCTATTTAGGGCTTTTTTACTGCAACAATGCTCATAATCAAAAATACTATCAAGCCTGGGAAGTGGAAGCATTATTGCATGGTAAATTAAAGGACATGGACTCTTATCCCGATCTTAAATTGATAAGCTCTTATATTGCAGAAGCGCAGCATATCTTAGAAGTAGGGGCAGGAATGGGGAGGGTGGTTGATTATATTGTACAATACAATCCGCAGGCGCATATCTATGCTTTGGAGATAGACCCGCATTTATGTCAAGAGCTAAAAATGAAATATAAAAATAACAATGTCCATTTAGTCCACGCAGATGTGCAACACTATACCCCTACAATCCAGTTCGACCTTATTCTTTACATGTGGTCTGGTTTAATGGATCATAATAAACATGAGCAAATAGCGTTGCTAAAGAAAATGCTAACCTGGCTCTCACCTGAGGGTATGATTATTCTTGATAATAGTGATAGAAAAGGCAAAGGAACGCTACTGGACCCTGAAAATCGATATAGTATTATTTCAGGCTCAGCTGCAATCTATGTGGGTTATATCCCATCAGATGTCGATTATATTTCTTACTGGAAAAAGATGAATGCGCATCATGTAAAAAGAATAAAATATCAGACTGAAACAGGCTATCATCGTTCGCTAGATGTCCTAACCAAGCAAGCTATAGCTCCAAGCAAATCAGGTGAGTAGAGGAGCCAGGTCACTCTACTCACCTGA
>JAHFQF010000031.1 GCA_023266435.1 Legionellales bacterium
ACTATATTCAATTTTTAGAAGCGCTGACAACCTTAGTGGATACACATACACAGGAGAAAATTCAAAGTGAGTTTAATCAAGCTTATGGAGATAGATTTGCAGATTTTTTTAAAGAGCCTTTTGAACAATCTTTAGAGACTTGGATCGAATCTGCGAAAGTTGCCAAAAGTAAACGGTTAGATGAAGATTATGTTGTAAAATACGTACAGGAGCAATCTTTGCCCTCTGTGGTTTTGGTGCATCATGCAACCAGTGGAAGACTAGATGAGCGCTCTAAATGGAGCAAAGGTGTGCATGCCTTAGTGTCTTATCGACATCAAAAAGAAAATAATCAAGAAATGCTTATACCTGCTCCTAGCAAAACCATTGCTACAGCAACCGTGTATCAAAGTCTTGCCAAATATCAGCATCGTGTCGGATATTCTGGCACTTTAGGTCCAAAAGAATTTGTTGATGTTATGAGTCCACAACTTGTTTCAAACAGCTCTAAGCTGCCTATGGTTTGTAAGTATCCTAGAGCAAAGCGTAACTTTAAAGGTGCAACCACCAGTACCTGGCCTAAGAAAACGGTACAGGGTAAGCAAGAAATGGACTATTTGAGGCGCTTTGATTTTGCTCCTAGGTATTTTGATACCAGCGAATCTCATTTTTTGCATATCCTGAAGATGGTGCAAGAAGCGCAGCAAAGAAATCTCTCTGTGCTACTTTTTTTTAAAACGATTAAAGCGTGTGAAAGCGTTAAAAATTTCTTGATGCAAAATGGTCTAGATGGACCGAATATCCAAATTTATGATGATAACCCTGGCGATCCGTTTAGACCGACAGAGAGTGAGCTGATTACTCATGCAAAGGAGCCCAAGAAAGTAACCATTGCTACTGCCGCTGGTAGCCGGGGTACGGATTTCGATGGAATCGATCTGGCAATCATTTGTGAGCCGGGTTTAGAAACAGTCATTGAACAACAGCAATCCCGGATTGGGCGAGATGGTGAGTTGGGTGTGACCTACCAACTGTATCAGATGTCATTTGAGAAACAGAAAAAAGCATCTGCTGAGAAAACAGATCCAATACCGCCGCCTCAGATCTTAGCTCAACATCCAACGCATCAAAAAGAGCAAGAGGCACTGCATCAGGAATACAGCGCTCGGGTGAAAAAACGAATCGGACTTCAGTGAGTTCTTGCGCTAAAGCGATAAAAAAACGCACAGCTTAAAAACATCAATAATAGGACTGGCCAATACCCAAAGTGTTGCCAGGGTGTTCTGCCTTGATAGCCAGATAGCGTGTAGGAGAGGGTGGCTGCTTCAAATTGAGGCAAGCTAGCCAGTATTTGACCATCAGCATTGATGATACCGGTAACGCCGGTGTTGGTTGCGCGCAAAACAGGACGCCCGTTTTCAAGGGCGCGTACTGCCGCGATTTGAAAATGCTGCCAAGGGCCAATCGTTTTGCCAAACCAACCATCATTACTGACTGTGACAATAAAATCACTCAACTCACTGATGTGTTTCATTGGATTGGCAAAGGCAATTTCATAACAGATGCTGGGAGCAAATTTCCAATCGCCCATGGGCAAGGGGGCTATCAGTGGTTGGCCTGCTTGAAAATCTGACATGGGTAATTTTAACCAGTTTAAAATAGGCTCTAGATACTTTTCTAATGGAATGTAATCACCAAAAGGCAATAAATGGGATTTTTCATACAGCCCTTGGTGGACACCCAGCATTTGTAAGCGATTGCTAAATTTTTGCTCTGAAGTATAAAAATGCGGTACACCAATGAGCAGCGTTGCTTGATTGGTTTGCGCTTTTTCTTCTAAAGAGCTGAGGAGTGCGTTACTAAACGGAGTAGGGATCGTCAATGCAGTTTCAGGCCAAATAATTAATCTGTTTGTTTGCAAGTGGGACTCTGTGAGTTGCCAATAGTGCTCAAAAATCTCCATGGCATGATCTTGTTGCCATTTGATATCCACATCAGTATTACCTTGCACCAGGGTGACAGCTAATTGTTTCTCTGTGGGGTGGGTCCAGTGTATTTGTGTTAAGAGCACAGAAAGGCCACCAATCAGAGTAATCGTGAGCCCAAGTTGCAGACGATGCAGTCGTGAAACCTGTTTTTTGCATACCCAGTAGAGTAGGCCACTGATTGAGAGTGATATCCATGTCACAAGATAAGTGCTGCCGATCGCAAACCAGCCTTTTAAAAAGCTTTGACTGTGGGCATAGCCAATTAGCAGCCAAGGAAATCCGGTAAATACTGTTGAGCGCAGCGCTTCACCAATTAACCATAAACTTGGAAACACGGTGACGTAATATAATCGACTGTCGCGCTTAAGACGTTTAAAAATCAGAAGGGGTAGTACTAAGAGGCAACTACAATACAAAGCCAACAATAAAGCGAGGGACATGGCAAATGGCTCGGGCATCCCGCCAAAGACATGGATACTGTGACTGGTCCAAAGCAAGCCAACGCCAAAAAAGCCCAGACCAAATAATAGCCAGGCTGCATAAGTCTGTTTGCTAGAGAGCGAGTCTAATAGACTCAATTGACAGGCCAATAAAACAATCACAAGCCAAGCATGATGCCAAGGAGCGAACCCCAATGGCATCATGGCGCCTAAACATAAGCTGATTAGGAGGCAGATTGAGTTTTTACTTTTAATTGCTTGAGCCATAGTACTTGCCCAGCTCCTAAACCAACAAAGACAAGTAATGCTGAGAGCGTATCTAACCACTGAAATTGTTGCGCGATACTCAACAGTATACCAGCAATCATATTTAGATAAGCCAATTGCTTAGGGGGGGATTCTGTAAACACGCCAAACAAAATGGTCCAAAAGAGCATATAGATGGAAGTGCGATATGCTAAAATCATGGTCGGCACAATGTCTGTGACAGCAAATGAAAATATCAATGCTAATAAACCAATCACAAATGTGATCACTTTGGCTTGGTTAACAGAAACGTTCTTCTTAAAATCCATGGCTACGTTACTGCTGATAGCACATAGCAAAGAGTCTGCAGTGGATAAAATAGCCATTAAAATGGCGCAGGCTGCTAACGCTGAAATCGTAGGATTGGTAAAGGCTGTAATCGTCATCAAGAGGATGCTGTGGTTTTCGGGAACAACGATGCCTTGTTGAGAAGCTAAAATGCCTATCATGCCGGGCACTAAGCTGATGCTACCATAAATGAGGGCTGCTAACAGCGTGGCTTTGGTCACTGTGCGAGGGTTGGTTGCAGCAGCACAACGTTGCCCCATGTCTTGCCCAATGATCATAAAGAGCATAGGGAATATCCACCAGTCACTCAATTGAGCGATGCTCAGCCATTGAATCTCTGCAGAAGCAGGTGCAGCAGCTTGCCAATCTACGGCAGGGATCAATAAAATGCCTAAGAAGCCGAAGATGCTAGTAATGATGAGTGCTTGAAAAATATCTGTACTGATCACGGCACGCAGTCCACCCATCACGGTATAGATGATGATGACCGTCCAAAAACCAAACAACACTGCTTGATTATCAAAGCCTAATGTCAGAGAAAATTTTCGGCAGGCTACAATTTGTGCAACCAAAATAAAAAATAATGAGAAAATAGAGCACAAGGCGGCCAATTGCCGTAAAAAAGTACTGTGGTAAATTTCTTCAAACAGGGCAGCTAAAGTCACGACCTGCATTTTTCGTATTTTTGCGCCTACCCCCAATGCTAAGAGTACCAAACCGGTAAACACACCCAAAGAGTAAAATAATCCTATCCAGCCGACTTTATAGGTCTCCTCCGAGATCCCAATGAGCGTGCCCCCGCCAAGTTGAGTGGCTAAGATTGTAACACTGAGTGCCCATAAGCCAACGCTGCGGCCGCCTAGAAAATAATCGGTGAGGTTATTTATGTTTTTGCTAGCATACTTACCAAGTATTAGATATAAAACGGCAAAACCGCTTAATACGGCTAAAAAGAGAGTCATGTCCATCATGGAGTCCTTAATTAAAATTTTTTAGAAATAGGGTTGAGTGATTAAATATTAAGCAGCATGATGCTGATGATGACGATGGACATGAGGATGGGAAAGAAACACCATAGATTGAGACATCTTGTACGTTAAACTCATAATACGATCCTCCTTCTTATCCGCTGGTGTCACCACTATACCCACTTCTTATGAACTGTGCAAGCCATGTGACTGGATAGCGCTGGCGTCTAATGGCTGTAATTTTAATAAATGAATGCGTCTATTATCTGAGTGAACCACAGTGAAGCGAAACGCATCGATGTCAATGACCTCGTTGCAGGCTGGTAAATGACCAAACTGCTTAGCAACCAAGCCCCCGATGGTATCAAACTGCTCATCCGAAAAAGTGGTCTGAAAATACGCATTAAACTCTTCAATGGGTGTCACTGCTTTAATAGAGTATTCTGAGTCATTGTGTTTGCGAATATAAATTTCATCCCCTAAGTCGGTTTCATCGGTGATATCGCCTACAATTTGCTCTAACACATCTTCAATCGTGACTAGCCCAGTGACACCGCCGTACTCATCTACCACAATGGCTAAATGTTGCTGATTACGCTTAAAATCATGCAATAAAATATTTAAGCGTTTATTTTCTGGTACAAAAATAGCAGGACGTACCAAATCTTTTAGCACAAAACTGTTTTGACGACCCTCTTGGCAAAAACTCAGTAAATCTTTAGCCAGTAAAATGCCAATGACTTCGTCACGATTATCACCAATCACTGGAAACCGAGAATAACTGGATTCAGCAACAGTTTTTAAAATTTTGGCAAACGGGCTATCGCTTTCAATGACTGTCATCTGAGAGCGGGGTATCATGATATCACTGGCACGCATTTCACTGACATGCAGCACGCCTTCAATCATGGCTAATGCATCAGCATCTAAGATTTCACGCTTTTGCGCATCTCTTAGCACATGCATGAGCTCTTTGCGATCTTGGGGCTCTGCCAAAAATGCTTGGCTAATGCGCTCTAACCACCCGCCAGTTGGGTTGATGTTGTCATCATTCATCAGTTGTATCTCCATATGGGTTTGCAAACCCCAATGATTGAAGGATTTCAATTTCATAGTTTTCCATGACTGTCGCTTCTTCCTGCTCTGTGTGATCATAACCCAGTAAGTGCAAAGTGCCATGAATCAATAAGTGTGCCCAATGCGCAACCAATGGTTTACCTTGCGCAACAGCTTCCTCTGCTAAGACGCTAGGACAAATAATAATATCACCGAGCAATGCATGCGGTACACCAGCTGGGAGATTAGCAGGGAAAGACAACACGTTCGTTGGTTTGTTTTTCTTACGGTAAGTGTCATTCAAGTGTTGGATTTCATCTGCAGACACTAGACTGAGCGCAATGATACTTTCTGTGTGGTGCTTACCTATAAAAGATAACAACCAGCGTCGCATGTCTTCTTCAGCGGGGACATCCTCACAGTGACTGCGATTATCAATGTCTAATGTTAAAGCACAGTGAGTCATGTCAACATAACCACGCAACAGGGTAACTTGCTTGCTAGGTACAGCTGTGCACGCATCTGTTTAAGATTTGTTTTTTTGTTCATAGTCATCATAAGCTTCAACAATGTGTTGTACGATAGGATGGCGTACCACGTCTTTATTTTCAAAGTACGTGAAGCTCAAACCAGGTACATTCGCGAGTATGGGCATCACTTGTTTTAAGCCGGATTGTGTATTTCGAGGTAGATCGATTTGTGTGATGTCACCAGTGATAACCACTTTGGACCCAAAGCCAGTTCGTGTAAGGAACATTTTCATCTGCTCTACTGTGGTATTTTGACTTTCATCTAAAATGACAAATGCATCATTGAGCGTGCGTCCACGCATATAAGCCAAAGGCGCGATTTCAATGATGCCGCGATCTAGGTAACGACTTACTTTTTCAATACCGAGCATGTCATATAAGGCGTCATATAAAGGTCTTAAGTAGGGGTCCACTTTCTGCGACAAATCACCCGGTAAAAATCCTAAATGCTCACCTGCCTCAACCGCAGGGCGCACTAAAATAATACGTTTTACTTTTTCATGTTTCAAAAAATGCACAGCCAGGGCAACTGCCAGGTAGGTTTTACCGGTCCCAGCAGGTCCTATGCCAAAATTAATGTCATTTTTTAAAATTGCTTGAATATACTGGCGTTGCCGATAATTTCTGGGCTCTAATTTCCCTTGTAAGGTATACAAGGTTGGGATGGTGCGCTCTGGCTCAGCGGAAGCAGTACGCGCTGTTGGCGCTGCCACATCAATGGCTTGCTTGATAGCCAGGTAAATATCGCCAGGAGCCAGCATTTTATTGGTGGTAGTTTGCTCATACAGTGCGGTTAAAATCTTGATTGCCTGCTGGACTTGCACGCTGGGGCCAATCACAGTGTACTGATTACTGCGATTTTGTATTTTGACACCCAACTCTGATTCAATCAGAGCCAAGTTTTCGTCCAAGCGGCCATGTAAGCTCATGAGACGGCTAGTGTCTGCGGGTTGTAAAATAACCTGTTCAGTCAAAGGGTGTGTGTGCAATGCTATCACGTTCTTAATGAATACCTTCTTATGATAGTGAGTTTAGCCTGAAAAATCCACTATACCGAAGATACTTCATGCCTCTTGCAAAACCAGCTCGCCCCGGAGGGAGCGTGGTAAAACCTCTACGATCCGGACTGGTACGATCTTGCCAATTAAATCCTGATCGTAACAAGGTAAAATCACAATGCGGTTACTCTCAGTCCGACTCGTTAGTTTCATAGGATCTTTAGGCGAGGGGCCTGTAATGAGCACCGGATAGACATTGCCTATCATACGCCTAGAGATCTGATACCCTTGCATATTGAGCAAGTCTTGCAGCGCTTGAAGACGCTGTTTTTTGACCTCCATCGGCGTTGGATCTGGTAGCGTAGCGGCAGGTGTGCCTGGCCGCGGGCTAAAAATAAAGCTGAAACTGTTATCAAACCCAATATCACGGACAAACTGTAGTGTTTGCTCAAAGTCTTCATCCGTTTCCCCCGGATACCCCACGATAAAGTCAGAAGAAACAGGAATGTCTGGACGTACCTGACGTAATTTATGAATAATCGCTTTATATTCTAACGTGGTGTGTTGTCGGCCCATTTGCATCAAAATGCGATCACTACCACTTTGTACAGGTAAGTGCAGATGATCAGCCAGCTTAGGAATGTCTCGATAGGCTTCAATCAAACTGTCATTGAATTCGATAGGATGAGAGGTGGTAAAACGAATACGCTCAATGCCCTCAATTTCTGCGATAAAGCGAATTAAAACGCCTAGATCTACAGGTGTATCAACCATTGTTGAACGGTAAGCATTGACGTTTTGGCCTAATAAAGTCACTTCTTTAGCGCCTTGCTCAGCCAAGATTGCAACCTCGGTGACCACATCGTCAAAAGGTCGATTAATTTCTTCGCCGCGTGTAAAAGGAACGATGCAATATTTACAGTATTTGCTACAGCCTTCTTGGATAGAGACAGAGGCAATAGGGCCCTCTACTTTAGGATCCGGTAAGCGATCAAATTTTTCAATTTCGGGAAAAGAAATATCAATGGCGCGTTGATGTTTTTTGGCTTTTTCTATGAGCTCTGGTAAGCGATGGAGCGTTTGTGGTCCAAAGACCATGTCTACATAAGGCGCACGTTTTTGAATGAGCTCGCCTTCTTGAGAGGCAACACAACCACCTACCCCAATAATCAGGTCAGGATTGGCTTCTTTGAGTTTACGCCATTGTCCTAAGCGCGAAAAAACCTTTTCAGACGCTTTTTCGCGGATAGAGCAGGTATTCATTAAAAGCACTTTGGCATCATTGATATTCTCAGTGAGCTCGAGCTGATGGGTTGCTTTTAAAAGCTCAGCCATACGCTTGGAGTCATATTCATTCATTTGACAGCCCCAAGTCTCAATATATAAACCGCTCACTGTAGTCTCCAACCCTAATCCTTACCGCAGGCTATTTTATAGAAAAACGAGGCTGATGGCTAACATTTCTCTAATAGGGCGCTGCCGATAGAGTATCCTGCGCCAAAAGAGCACAATAACCCTTTTTCACCTGCTTCAAAGTCAGTTTTGTGTGTGTGAAAGGCAATCACACAGCCTGCAGAGCTGGTATTTGCGTAGTTATCTAACACAAGCGGGGCCTGGTAAGCATTAGGCTCAGTTTCTAATAGCTTTTTCAGGATCAATTGGTTCATAGTTGCGTTAGCTTGATGTAACCAAAAACGTTTTAATTGAGCAGGCAGCAGCTGATGTTGTTGGCAATGATTGGCCAAATGCTCCGCTGCCAAAGAAGAGACTTCTTTGAATACTTTACGCCCTTGTTGTGTGAAAAAAGGTGGGTGCTTTGGATCACGTCCTGCTTCGATACGATTTAAAAATCCAAATTCGTTACGAATGTTATTAGAATATTGTGTTTGACATTGTGTGCTTAAGATACGGAACCCAGATTGGTTTTCATGCGCCTCGATCACCATCGCAGTGCACGCATCTCCAAAGATAAAATGACTATCTCGGTTACTATAATCCAAATGTGCTGAACAAATTTCAGGATTAACCATCACAATTTTTTTAGCAGCACCGCTTTGAATCAAACTATTGATCACTTGTAGTCCAAAGGTTGCAGAAGAACAAGCCATCTGTAAATCTAGCGCAGAACCTTTGGCCCCTAAATGATGTTGGATTTCTACAGACATGCTGGGATAACCACGTTGCATCACCGAAGCAGCACAAATCACCGTATCGATGTCTGAGCCTTTTAATTGTGCCTCTGCTAAAGCAGGCTCGAGCGCATGCAAGGCCATTTCTGCTTGAACGCTGATTTCATCAGGCGAACGTTGCGGAATCTGAGGGCACAGGCGATTCGGATCAAGGATTCCTTTTTTATCGATCACATAGCGATTTTTGATTCCAGATGCTTTTTCAATAAAATCTGGATCCGAAGGCTCTAAAGCAGGCATAGTGCCTGCTGCAATCTCGGTGTGGTATTTTGCCTGATACTGCTCAACAAATTGATTTAAGCTGTTCACCAAGGCTTGATTGCTGATAATGTCTTTGGGAGTGTATAGGCCACTTCCGGTGATGATTGCAGTTGCCATGCGTAGACTCCTTCATGGTAAAGGTGGGCAGTATAGCGAAGAAATCAAAAGAAAGTTAAACGGCTCATAATGCATGCATTAGTTGATTCGCCTAACTATAGCAGATTACAATCCAGAGATTCTGTATTAAGCGAAGAGGTCTAACATGGCAAAAAAAGATAGAAGCAAAATTTGGGGTCAAATAAAGGAAGCGGCAGCGTTATGCTCCCCCATTTTGACTGGGTTATTTATCTATGCACTGGTTGTAGTCAGTGCGCCTTTTGCATTCTTTGCAGTGTTGGCTGCGGCGAGTCTGTTTAGCATAGGCTGTGCAATTTCTTGGGGCAGAGATCTCTATAAAGCACGCAAGCAAAAACGCTTACAAGCGAAAATAGCTGCTGAATGGAGTAAAGCTGGGGTCGATCTGACTCAAGCAGAGATAGCATTCAATCCAAATCCAGCACCTACCGATCTGGCCTCAGTAGATAACTCCCCACTCATTCGAACATTACTCAATTTGAGAAGACACTTTGGTAATGCGCAAGACAAAGAACATTTGCAAGCCATGGTCCCAACAGCAACAGTTGCATGGGCAGCAGATAAACTAGAACCTAAATCAGATCAATCGGGTGAGTTGTATAGTTTGACTGTCAAGCCAACTCATGGAGCGATGACATATCATACCTATCATGCGCCGAAGCTAGCTAAAAGTTAAAAAGGGGGAGTTGGTAGAGGAACTTGTGGTAGCTATGGGTGGACTCGAACCACCGACCTCAGCATTATGAATGCCGCGCTCTAACCAACTGAGCTACATAGCCATGGGTCTGCAATTTAGCATAATTGGGAATAATGTCAACTGGGCTGAGATAAAAACCATGCTACTCTATTGGTATTGGCAGCGTACCTTCGCATCTGTGCTACTTCCCTCGCAAAAGCCGCCGAGAGTCTATCAAAGCCCCTTTCCCACAAACCCCGTGAAAGGAGTAGAAGGGGGCGCAGGCCAGGTGGGGCGGCCGAGCTGCAAGCTCGGTCACGCAAAGATCCTCGGGGGCTGCCTTTAAATCCGCTGCAGCCTGTCCCTCAAGTCTTTATTATGGTCCGCTCTCTTCTTCACGGGACAAGTAGTCACGCTATGAAGCTTGAATACAAGATTAGACATTAAACCTAAAATGCATCACGTCGCCATCTTTGACGATATACTCTTTGCCTTCTAGGCGCCATTTGCCAACTTCTTTAGCACCGGCTTCGCCTTTGTAAGTGATGAAATCTTCAAAGCCAATGACTTCCGCACGAATAAATCCTTTTTCAAAGTCTGTGTGGATCACGCCAGCTGCTTGAGGTGCTGTGGCGCCAACGGAAACAGTCCAGGCTCGGACCTCTTTTTTACCAGCAGTAAAATAAGTTTGTAACTTTAACAAACGATAACCTTCTTGAATCACGCGATCTAAGCCAGGGGACTCTAAACCCAATGTTTGTAAGAATTCCATTTTTTCAGTTTCATTATCCAGTTCAGCCAACTCCGCTTCGATAGCAGCACAAATTGGCACCACCACGCTGCCTTCTGCCTCAGCAAGTTTACGCACAGTATCCAAGAAGGGATTATTTTCAAAACCCGTATCGCTCACATTGGCAATGTACATCACAGGCTTGGCTGTGAGTAGATGGAGATGACGGAACTCCATTGCTTGCTCTTTGGTGACAGGAAAAGTACGTGCTGGTTTGGCCGCGTTCAAATGCTCTGATAATGCTTCGAGCAATTCTGCTTGCTGTGCTAAGGCTTTGTTGCCGCTTTTGCTATTTTTCTTAGCGCGCTGACAGGCTTTCTCTACTGTGTCTAAATCTGCCAACAAGAGCTCCGTATTAATGACCTCAATGTCTGAGGCCGGATTAATCTTGCCATTGACATGAATGATGTCATCGTTTTCAAAACAACGTACGACATGCGCAATCGCATCTGTTTCACGAATATTGGCTAAAAATTGATTACCTAATCCTTCGCCTTTGCTCGCGCCTTTGACTAGGCCGGCGATGTCTACGAATTCCATGGTGGTCGGTATGATTTTTTCAGGCGAGACTAATGCTGCGAGCTGTTGTAAGCGCTTGTCAGGCATTGCCACAATCCCTGTGTTAGGCTCAATCGTGCAAAATGGATAGTTGGCCGCTTCGATGCCAGCATTGGTTAACGCGTTGAATAGGGTGGATTTACCGACGTTAGGTAATCCGACTACGCCACATTTAAATCCCATGACAGTGTCCTTTAATTATTTTAATTGACTATGTAATTGTGTTTGTGCTTTTTCTGCTTGGCCTTGTAGGAGCAGGGGTAGTGCCCGAGCGCTTTCCAGTATGGCTGCTTCAATTTGAGTTTGCTCATGTAAACTGGGTTTTTTAAGCACATAATCAGACACGTCGTCTTTATGACCTGGATGTCCGATACCGAGTCGTAAGCGCCAAAATTGATTACTGCCCAGATGTTGAATCAGACTACGTAAGCCGTTATGGCCACCGTGCCCTCCCTCTTTTTTTAAACGCGCAATACCTGGGGGCAAATCAAGCTCATCATGAACCACTAAAATGTCTTCGGGTGCAATTTTATAATATTGACTCACTGCTTTGACTGCAATGCCACTTTCATTCATATAGGTCATGGGTACAGCCAGACGTAAGGCATTTTGATCGATGGAACCTTGTGCAATCTGCGCATTGAGTTTTGCATGAGGAGTAAAAGAGGTTTTCATTTGATGGCAGAGTAATTCCACAAACCATTGGCCTGCGTTATGCCGATCGGCTGAATAAGATTGACCTGGATTTCCCAGGCCAACAATCAATTGTATGGTCATGACAGTAGATTAATTACTGTCTTTGGAGCTTTTGTCAGAAGCAGCAGGCGGTGCTGGTGGTGCTTCATTGGATTCTTCAGCTTCAGTGTCTTCTGCGCTGACTCGAACTTTATGAATAGAGGCAAGAGCAGAGTCGTGATCATGGGCATGACCATGGCTCAATGCAACGAGTTCAACACCAGCTGGTAATTTAATTTCAGTCAAGTGGATTGCATGATCCAAAGATACTTTAGTCAAATCCACTTCGAGGAATTCGGGCAGGTTGCCAGGAAGACAGCGAATTTCAACTTCCATCATGTGCTTAGAGAGCATGGTGCCTTCTTCGATGGTAGGTTCATTGATAAAGTGTAATGGCACGTGCATGTTGATCTTTTCAGTTGCACTCACGCGCAAAAAGTCCATGTGCATAATGACAGGCTTGTAAGGATGGCGTTGCAAGTCTTTCAATACAGCTTTATGCTTTTTGCCATCAATTTCTAAAGTCAAAATGTGGGAATAAAAAGCTTCATTTTCCAAAGCCTTCATGACCTTTCTGTGGGCCAATGTTAGCATCATGGGTTTTTCTTTACCGCCATACAAGATTGCAGGAACTTGATCGGAATGGCGTAGGCGGCGGCTCGCTCCTTTCCCTACAGTGGCACGACTTTCGGCCGGGAGTTCAAAGGTTGCTTGAGACATGAGTATGCTCCTTGAAAGTGATTAAGTTCGCGACCAAACTTAATCGATTTGTTAATAAAAACGCACCAAATAATAAAATAATCTACGTGAAAAGGCAAATATAACCACTCAAAGGGCAATAGAGACACTGGGGTAACTGGGCAGGGAGGCCCATTAATACTACTTGAGCGCTACAGCTAAACTTGATGTGGTAGAGGATCACCTCAGCTCAAAGCGTTGATATTAGCTTGAGCTGAGGCGGTGATTTGGAATTGAGAGATATTAGTCTAGTCTGCAAACATGGAGCTGATGGATTCTTCGACATTCAAACGGCGAATGGCTTCTGCCAGCATGGATGCAATGGAGACCTGGCGAATACGTGGGCATACACTGGTTTCCCCACGTAATGGGATGGTATCCGTGACGACCAGTGTGTCTAACACAGAGCCCATGATATTTTGTAGAGCCTTGCCAGATAAGACAGCATGCGTGCAATAAGCAGTGACCTTACGAGCGCCCCGATCTTTAAGCGCCTGGGCGGCCAAACATAAAGTACCGGCAGTATCCACAATGTCGTCTACAACGATACAGTCTCTGCCTTGGACATCGCCCAAGATGTGCATGACCTGTGCTTCGTTAGGTTTAGGACGGCGTTTGTCAATGATAGCTAAATCAGTGCCTGTGCCATCTAGGCGTTTTGCAAAAGCACGAGCGCGAACTACACCGCCTACATCAGGCGAAACAATGATAGGATTATGGTAGTTTTGTTGCTGAATATCTTTTAGTAAAACACCTGAAGCGTATGCATTGTCTACAGGCATGTAGAAGAAACCTTGAATTTGATCGGCATGCAGATCAACGGTTAACACACGTTGGATTCCGACGGCGGACAACATGTCTGCTACGACTTTCGCAGAAATAGAGACGCGGGCTGAGCGGACGCGGCGATCTTGACGCGCATAACCAAAATAGGGGATCACAGCGGTAATACGTGTTGCAGAGGCTCTACGGAGGGCATCTGCCATGATAACAAGTTCCATGAGATTATCATTGGTCGGCGCACAGGTAGATTGCATGATAAAAACGTCCTTACCTCGGACATTTTCTAAAATCTCAACTTGGATCTCGCCATCGCTGAATGTCCCAACGGTTGCCTGACCAAGAGGGAGCTGTAAATGGTGAGCGACTTGCTGAGCAAGATGTGGGTTTGAATTCCCACTGAATATCATCATGTTTGACACGTTTGCAAGGACCTACTGATATTAAAAAGTGGCTGGGGTGCTAGGATTCGAACCTAGGTATGCAGGGATCAAAACCCTGTGCCGTACCGCTTGGCGACACCCCATTCGGTAAAATGAATTCCTAATGCTTGCAGTTGTGTAACTAACGGCGACACGTTAACTGTTTTACACACATGAGCCTTTAGGCTATCCGGTAAGCGAGATACAAGATACCGCGCTTCCGCATGAGAGTCAAACAACGCAAAACATGCTGCCCCTGATCCACTCAGGCGTGCAGTAGGATTAAACTGAGTCAAGCAATCCAATGCCAACGCAACTTCGGGAAACAGCCGCTTTACCAGGGGCTCGAAGTCATTTCCCGTCTCCTTCAAAACGGTGTCCATTCTGAGGCTTGTTGTGTGCTTTGTCAATTCCGGATGTGAAAAAAGTTGTGGGGTAGCGCAGTGGGCATCTGGGAAGACTAAAACGCAATATTGTTCCCGGGCTGGTAGGGGGGATAGTTTATCACCGACTCCTTCGGCAAGCGCTGCGTGTCCATAAATAAAAATGGGTACATCCGCCCCTAATTGACGTCCTAGTTGTATGAGTGTTTCCAAAGAGAGCTGACCTTGCCACAGATGGTGTAATGCCAGGAGTGTGGTTGCTGCATTAGAGCTACCACCACCGATGCCCCCCCCTAAGGGTAAACACTTGTTCCAACAGATATTTGCTCCCAACGGGGTGCACAGAGTTTGTTGTAGCAACTTGGCTGCTTTATAAATGAGATTGTCTTCCCAGGCCACATTGGATAAAAGAGATTGTGTTGTAATTTCTCCCGCTGGGTTGAGTTCAAACGTTAAAGTATCTGCTACATCCAAAAACTGAAAGTGAGTTTGTAAATCATGGTACCCATCTGCTCTTCGTTGTAAAATACGTAAAAAAAGATTGATCTTAGCAGGGCTTTGGAGAGTTAACATGATGCGCTCCTGAGTAAGAACGCATCATGCAAAATTTACTGGATTTAGTCAAGGGACAGCTCTAGCAGTAAGAGCTAAGGCGGCTAGAGGTATCTGGTCTATCTTGAGTCTCCATAACCAGCTCATGATCATTGACTGCAAGTAATGATGCACTGGAAGGTGGGTCTCTACGCAACCGAACAGCTTTAGCAGTACCTAGCGTTAAGGCATGTGCATGTGCTTGAGGGTCAAGCACTTCATCGGTCAGGGTAGCATTGTCTAATGCCGCGCGCGCTTCATTAAAATGCGTCATGGTGGCTTGATAACCATTTTCCATCAGTTGAGTTTTGGCCACATCAGACAGATCAAAATCAGTAGCACCGATCTCTTTGGTTTTTCCATCTAGCGTCACATTGCGCGGTATGATGACTGTCCGATAAGGCATGTAGCTGCGTAGGAAATTAAAAGATTGCGCTTGCTGCAGAGCATTGACTAATGCTTGTATGAAACTGATTATCCCATCGATTTTGGTAGTAAAAAATCCTCCCGATGCCACTGTTTT
>JAHFQF010000032.1 GCA_023266435.1 Legionellales bacterium
CCTCTCCTGCTTGATTTGATTTATTTTCTGTATTATTTTTTTATGCTTTTCACCCGCATGATCAAATGCAATAAAATCCATACCATCAGTCATGGCTCGAAACTCACCAAGACTACAGGTTACTCTTTCAGCCTCTGACTCATTCAAGCCAATATTTTTCTTGGAAAATTTTTCTTTTAACCCTCCCTCGGGTGTCTTACCTTCTTTAAACCAAATCTCAACTTCTGTGTCATTTTTATATTGCACATAACCTATGACTTCATTGTGACGCAAGATCCCAAGGACCGTTTTTTTTGCCACAAGTGACCTCTATTAAATAATATATTTTTAATAGATATCGGCAATTAACGGCATTTCTATAATCGTGCAACCACACGTAATTTAGAAAATATACATAAAGGCTGAAAACAGTGAAAAATAAGAGAAAGACTAAGATAAGATAATCAAATGTAAAACACTGGACTAGATCTGACACTCTTAGGATATGAAATAAGGTGTATGTCAAAGGCTATAGAGAAAAGGAAAGTGTCATTATGACCATAGCAGAAAAAATCATAAAACCCGAAGCAGGACCGTTAAAGCGAGCGAAACAGTTGAGCAATGTATCCAGAGTCTGTGAAGCGGGGCTTATTTATCTGGATCGATCTTCTTATTTTTAGAGGAAGCGTGACGTTCTCTGAGTTCGATATCGATGTACTTATCTGTAATTTCACTGGATCCATGGCCGGCATCATCTCTGACATGCTCTCTGGGACGAATTTTCACATCTTCTGAAATCCGCCACAACCAGTGCACTGTTGCGGCCTCGAGCTGTAGGGCTTCTTCTGAAAATCCATCTTTAGGGTAGAGGTAGAGTACCGGTAAAGTTTCAAAGTCCTTGGTCTTAATGCACTAAAAACGCCGCTTGGGTCTAGCAGTTTCTGTTTCTTTTGATTGCAATGCAGCCTCTAGAAGTGCAATGATTTCTGTGTGATTATGCTCTCTAGCTAAATCTAATGCGGTTTTTCCAGATTTATCGGATAAAGACAAATCTGCACCAGCCTCAATTAATAATCTTACCTTAGAAATATCATTTGGAATGACACACTTATGCAGCGGCGTCTGCCAATCCGCGTCTTGCTTATTAACACACGCTGGATCTGTTTGAAGCAAAAAAGCTAAGATACGATCTTGCATGATCTTAGTCGCAAAATGCACAGGATATCTACCCTGTGTATCACACATTTGTAAAATTTCAGGTTGTTTTTCTACAATCTTTTTTATTTCCCCGAAAAAAGTTCCCTTGCTCAATATGGTAAGCAATACAGATCCTTCTGGGGTAGGTTGGAGCAATGAAGCCCCATGTTGTAATAAAATTTCCAGGGCTGATTTTATGTGTTTTTCTCGATTTTTATCTTTAAAACTTAAAACTTTACACAATAAATCTCTGCCTTCTGAATTTGTTTTTTTAATCAAGCTGGAATCTATAGACAACAAATAATTTATTTTCTCCCTCATTCCTTCTTTAAAGAAATACTCATCTAGCGGTATATTCGTGAGATCGGGATGAGCAACATGCTTCAAAAACAGAGTGAGCGTTTCTAAGCTCCCATGTAGAAAGACTTGCTCAAAAGTAGCTGAGATTTTATTTTCTTTCAATAATTTTAAAAAAAGATCAGGATGATCTGACATTATTCTTTTTTTACAAGTATTTGAATATTTTCCTTTGCTAACATACGCCACAAATAGGTTCATAAGTTCTTTTTGATTTCTTTCTAATGCTTTTTCTAACGCTTCTGCTGGTAGAAACCCTTGATCATCTTGAGCTAGAAACACTCGAGAGGCACCTTTTTCAAGCAACTTTTTAATACAACACAAAATATCAGGCGATGGATTGTCACAGTACTGTTTAGTAAGCTTTAACAGACAAACACTGAGTTGTTCGTCGCTACAGTGATCAATCAATTGATTAAAAACATCCAGTCCCCAATCATAAGCGCAACATAGCAAGAGTGGAGAGTCTTGTGAAATAAGCCTTAATTGATCGGCGTTGCTTAATAAAACCCCTAGCGCATCTCTAGGATTCTTATTTTTTATCACATAAGCAAGATCAGTATCACCTTGAAAATCTTTTAGAGAAAAATCAATAAAGCCTGATTTATTCAATGTTTCAACGTATTGATAATCGCCTGTAATGACTGCTGCTCGAAGAAATGAAAACCCTAATGGAGATTGAGCGTGATGCTCTTGATACGCCATTTTGCTATTTGGTTGGGCGGTAGAAAAAACATAATTCAGGTCTCGATAGGGTGGCTCAAACACACAAACACTCATCTCTATTTGGTCAGTGTTATTAGACAAAGATCGATATTTACACTTTAAAATCATATCAAACAGTGTGCTAACATCTCCTCTCTTAAGGGGTTCTGGTTTTAAAGAAAAATTAGGATCATAATAGTATAAGAAATCTTTACTAACATACATGCTGGTGGCATGCCGTCCGCCACCCAATTGAACTTTACTACCCGTGGGTAGTGATAAAAAAATCGAACACCACTCTTTTAATTGTTCAGGGGTATACTCAAGGCATTCATTATTATTGTTATGCCGAACATTGGTTGTAATAGGACGATCCGTTACAAGCTCTAATTGTTTTACTCTGTCTTTTTGATCTATTTCTAAAATCTCACTATAAGTAGAAGCTTGAAAAATAATGAGTTCATTCGTCCAATACTCCATTAACTCATCTAAGTTTTTATACGGTCCAGATTGAAAGTGAGGCACCGGTTGAGTGAGCGCCTCTTTGCTTCCATCCCAATCACAAATCAGCTGTAAAATATCATAAAATTCATTTTTCTCATCAGAGTTCCAGCCTTTTTCAAAAAAACACAAAAACATAAAAGAAAGCGCATTGCAGCATCCTGCTTTACTGAGATACTGACTGGTCTGATAATGTAACTTAAGTCGATACTCAAGATTATGTATGAGGATACGCTGGCTTGTTTCTCTTTTTTGTTGCGCTGCTTGTTGCATAGGGGGTACATCAATTACTTTGCTTAACAAATCGAGACAAGGTTGATTTTGTCGTTTAATACATAATCCCTGCGGTGTTTCGCCAAAATAATTCACCGCTGTTAATAGTTTAGGATCAATGCCATTTTGGCTTTGATGAGCAAGCAATAGCTCTAAAATATCAGACGTGGACTGTGATGCCAAATGAAAAACATTATTTCCATTGAGATCGGTTTGATTAAAATCAAACTCCAAAAAAAGCATCTTCTTCACTAAATTTATATTATTGATTGAAACCGCAATCATTAATAAATTCAAAGATTCTTTAGTTAAAATTTGATGGTCATGTCCGTCTGAAAGTAAATTTTCTGAAAAGTCTATTTTATCATTGATGGCTGTAATTTGTAATGGCATTAAACCATAGGCTTTAGATGTGAAACCTTTACTGTCTTTCACCAAATCGAGAGACTCAAAAAAAGCTGCCGTTTCTTGATCTGCACTCACTAGCAAATAGTCCTTTACATCCAAGTCTAGAATTGGATGTTTTTTTATATAACTCAACTTTTTTTTGATTTGCAGCTCATTTTCATTGATTTTTATAATAAAATCTTCCAAATCCAGTCCAGCCAACCTGAATTTTTCCGCCATTTTCTCATTCCCAACCAAGGAAAAATAATGCCAGAAAAATGCAATGCTTGGGGAGGATTCCAATAAAAGCCTAGATTTTTTATCTAAATCCCAAAAGTCCTCAAACGTCACACTAGGATCAGGCGACTCTAAAAGTGCAGACAGTCGTTGTGCTTCAGTATTAACGGCGATAATCTCATGAAGCAAGTCATTCATTTTGACAGGATCGATTTCATTCAAATGCCAGTTTTTGACTTTTTCTTTAGATGCAGAGGGTATAACCACATAAAGCTTATACTCAAAAGTAACTTTATTTGCATACAAATACTCTGCAATCTCCAGTCGCTCCTTACGCAAAGCAATCGCAAGCCCAGCGACACACTTTGCGCCGTGCTCAACCAGAAATTTAACCTTTTCTTGATCATCTGCTAAAACAGCGTACTCAATTAAAGATTTTCCTTCCACATCGCAGAAATCTAATGTAGTAGACTCAGGAACAGGTAGCCCTTGGTCAGCTCTTTCTATTTCTTCTGTTTGTCGCGATTCAATAATTGCTAATAGTTCAGAATATTTTTTTTGATAATCTGGCATCACAGACCTGACTTAAAATACCTCATATAGCCAGGTTGTCGGTCAATGTTAAGAAATTGTTAGAAAAATTCTTTATTTGCTATGACAGCTCTGGCACACAGGATTGGATGCAGGTCTGATGTGGGGTTTAAATATTGAATTTAAATCGCATATTGAATATCCGGCTTATTTATCTGGATCGATCTTCTTATTTTTAGAGGAAGCGTGACGTTCTCTGAGTTCGATATCGATGTATTTATCTGTAATTTCACTGGATCCATGACCGGCATCATCTCTGACGTGCTCTCTGGGACGAATTTTCACATCTTCTGATATCCCTGTATGCCGCAACCAGTGTACCGTTGCTGCTTCGAGTTGCAGGGCTTCCTCTGAAAATCCATCTTTTTGTAAGCGGGTCATAGCATTATCAAAGCACGATTGTACAATCGTTCGAATACGCCTTGTAGACTCTATAGGACCTTTACCACGTACTTTAGGGAGTAGGGGGTAATTATCATTAAGATCGGGTAGCGCGCTTAACTCTAAACTGCTGCGATAGCGTTTCAGTGCATTGAGCATGGCATCGCTGACAGCGATATCTCGCTGCTTGTTCCCTTTACCTACTGTTGTAAACCACCAGTTTCCATCCGAGTCTCTATGAAAATGACGCATGACTGGAACCCAGCGTTTTGAAGCGGCTAATTCTGAAATCCGCAAATACATACTAAACAGAGCAGACATAATGAATAACGTCCGTTCATGCTCTGCTGGGTTACTTTCAGCCATCTGCTGAGCAGTCTCTATCACATACGCCCATTGCAGCTCAGAGAGTCGTCGTACAGTGGCTTTACCTTGTTGTTTTCTAAAGTATTTACTTTTTTGGCGAATCAACGCAACCGGATTACCCTCAAGATACTCTTCTTGAATCATAAACTGATAAAAACTGCTGATGGTAGCCATCATGGCTTCAAGGGATTTTTGCGAGAGATAGTACTTTTTTAAGGTTTCACCTTTACCTTGCTGTAAAAAAGGGCGCCAAGTGTCATTGGGTACCCTCAAGCCTTCTTTAGATAGGAAACGAGGAACTTGCTTACTGCCAATCCAAGCATCCGGAGGACTTTGACAAAACTGAATATAGTTTTCAAAATCAATACGTTTAATTTGGGCTAATTTTTTCTGAGCGACCAACCACAGCCATTGTAAATAGCGCTCTAATTCACGGCGATAGGCAGAAAAGGTATCTTGGCTACCACGGTAACTGATTAAAAATTGCCGGGCATGCTCAAAGTCAGATTGATACTCAGATAATCCTGCAGATAATGGACGCTCCATCAAATGCTCTAAATTATCAAATAGGGGGATGGGCTGTTTGCTACTCATGCCAGTGAGTATATACGCTGTATACACACATGTCATGTCTGACAAAAGAGAGCGGTCGAAATGACAATCTTCACCGGAATGATTAAGTTAAGGTTTACAATTCTAACTTAGGGATTATAATAGAGGATTGCACGTTATTAGTCATTTCCGCCCCCGAGCGCACTAAGTACACTCCTGCGGAAATCCAATCGCTCACACTTTAAAGCAGGCTTATTGTAGTTTTATGTTAACCTTTAAAAATCTTCGTTTTTCCCGCACACATAAACCATTGGTAGAAGATGCCAATGTGACGATTGCACCCAAGCAGAAAGTAGGTCTCGTAGGCCCTAATGGCTGTGGCAAATCGACCTTATTCGCGCTCATACGTGGCGAATTACCGTCTGATGCAGGTCATCATGAGTATCCCAAACAGTGGCAATTAGCCTACGTAGAGCAGGAAATAAGCCAGCTGGAAAACACGGCTTTTGATTACGTGCTGCAAGGTCACTCAGCTTACTATCAATTACATAAGCAGCTAGAACAAGCTGAGCAAGCTGAGGATTGGGAAACGGTTGCGGACATTCATCAAAAAATTGATCACCATCGTTGGTATGATCTACCTGCTGCTGCTCAATCGGTGATGCATGGTTTAGGGTTTACTGATCGCATGATGGAAAGCACAATCCAGTCTATGTCTGGCGGTTGGCGCGTTCGCTTAGCCTTAGCCAAGTCTTTATTTGCCCCCAGTGACTGTTTACTCCTTGATGAGCCTACCAACCACTTAGACATTAAAACCTTAATGTGGCTAGAGGGTTATTTAAAGAGTTATAATGGCACACTGCTTATGATTTCCCACGACGTGGCGATCTTGGATGCGGTGACAGATGCTACATTGGCGTTTGATCAACAGCAGTTAAAGCTCTATAAGGGTAATTATAGTCAATATCTCAGACAACGTGCTGAGCAGCTTGTGCTGCAGCAAAAGATGGCTGAAAAGCAGCAACAGAAGGTTGAGCATTTAACCAAATTCATTAATCGCTTTAAAGCCAAAGCGTCTAAGGCCACTCAAGCCCAGTCTCGAATGAAGCAGCTTGAAAAGATGGATATGATTGCCAAAGTGCAGACAGAGTCTCCGTTTTCTTTTGAGTTTCAGGCGCCCGATAACATTCCTAGCCCAATGATCCGTATCAAGAAGGGGGTCTTGGGTTATGGAGACACGGTGATTTTAGACAAAGTAGATGTTTACTTAGGGGCTGGAGATCGAATTGGTCTCGTAGGAGAAAATGGCGCAGGGAAGTCTACCTTTGCAAAGACACTTGTGGGTGAGTTGCCTCTGATTCATGGAGAGTATGCGCAAGCAGATGGTTGTTTGATTGGTTATTTTGCGCAGCACCAGCTTGAACAGCTCCCTAAAGACAGCACGCCTTTTTTAATTTTTAAAGAAAAGAATCCTAAGCTTAGTGAGCAGCAGGTCCGAACCTACTTAGGTAGTTATGATTTCCGGGATGACCAAGTCTTCCAGAGTGTCGAGACGCTCTCTGGGGGAGAAAAGGCACGTTTGATTTTAAGTTTGCTTGCTTGGGACAAACCACACATGATTATCTTGGATGAGCCGACCAACCATTTGGACATTGAAATGCGGCAGGCTTTGAGTTTGGCATTACAGACTTATGAAGGGGCGGTGGTCATTATTTCGCACGATCGTAGTTTCTTAAGTGAAAATGTGACGAGCTATTACTATGTCAACCAAGGCAATTGTACTGTGTATGATAGTTTTGATGAGATTCCGTTAAAGGAAGCCTTGTCACAGTCTAATAGCCAAAAGAAAAAGCCTGCATTACAGGCAACGGAAGCTAAGCAAATTCAGGCTGAAATCCAAAAGCTAGAAAAAGATTTGGCTGGTGCTCAAAAACAATTAGCGCAAGTTAAAGAGCAATTGTTGGATGAGAAGCTGTATCAAGAGAATGATACAAGCGTGTATACAGCACTCCTAAAAGAGCAGGAGTACTTAGCGGAGCAAGTTGATTCACTAGAGTCGCGCTGGTTAGCATTAATGCAACAATTAGATTCTTAAGACAGACGATGGCCAAGCTCTATTTTCGTTATGGCACCATGGGCAGTGCAAAGACTTTAAACCTGCTTGCTGTATTGCACAATTACGAACAACAAGGCAAGAAGGCACTGCTCTTGAAACCCTTGTTAGACACACGCTTTGGGCACGACGTAGTACAGTCTAGAGCAGGTTTGTCGCATAAAGCAGATCTCCTTTTGCAGGGGGAGGACAAGATTCAACTTCAGGCTTTTTTACCACTACAGTGCATCCTGGTGGATGAAGCACAGTTCTTACATCCTAGTGTGATCCAACAATTACGCGATATTGCAACGTATGACAATATTCCAGTCATTTGTTATGGATTACGTACAGACTTTCGCGGCAGGCTTTTCCCTGGCAGCCAAAGTTTATTTGAGTTGGCAGACTCTTTTGAGGAAGTGAAAACGACCTGTGCGTATTGTAATAAAAAGGCAACTATGAATTTACGTTTCATCGAAGGGAAGGCGACGTTATCAGGAGAAACTGTCTTACTGGGTGCAGATGAAAATTACCAGCCTGCTTGTTATCCTTGTTATCGCCAAAAACTATTTGCTGCTGAAAAAACAAGCGCCGTATGATCAACAAAAAGATGCTCGCAATTTTCACCTTAGGATTACTCTGGGGGCCTTCTTTTTTATTTACTAAAGTTGCTGTTCAGGAAATTCCACCTTGGACGTTTGTTTCTCTGAGGGTGCTGGTTGCAACGTTGATTTTAGTTTGCGTATTACAAATTAAAAAAACTAAGATCGCTCATAACCGCCAACTTTGGTTAGATTGCCTGGTATTGGGATTTTTAAACAATGGCCTGCCTTTGATTTGTTTTGGGTATGCCTTGCTGCATACGCCCAGCAGCCTCGCTGCATTAACTAATGGTTTGACGCCTATTACTACTGTATTGCTCGCACATTTTTTTATTCGAGAGGAGCATTTAACTTGGCGTAGCAGTGTGGGCGTGCTCTTAAGCTTTTCTGGATTTTTGGTTTTATTTTTACCCAGTATTTTGGATCTATCTGTTGAGCTGGACAGCGTGGGGATGATCTTAAGTTTCATTGCGGCATGCTCTTATGGCGTGGCAATGGTATATGCAAAAAAGGCACCCGCAGTAGGTAAGGCGCCACCTTTGGTAGTGCCCACGTTACAATTTGCCTCTTCTTTAATTTATTTGATCCCCCTAGCGTTCCTTTTTGAGCCAACCTCTGCTGTATTTGACGCATCGCTTTCAGCTTGGGGATGCGTATTGGGGATTGCCATCTTCGGAACCGCATTGGCCTACACCCTCTACTACCACATTGTGGCACAATACGGGGCAACAGCTTTGTCCAGCGTGTGTTATTTTTTGCCTATCTTTGGTGCTTTGTTTGGACTGATCTTTCTTAAAGAGCACATCGGCTTAAGTTTCTGCATTGCAACAATTTTAATTTTATCTGGCGTTATGTTAGTTAATAAAAAAACCGCTTAACGATGCGCCTCAATCTTTCGAATCCAAGCTGTTTTCTGCATAGGGGGCAAAAAGCTCGCCTGAATGCCATTTTTCGCCAATTGAATGATATCCGCTTTAGTAAAAGGATGGGCATCCATTATTGCCTGATAGTTATCAGTCACATATCCACCAAAAAATGACGGATCGTCGGCATTAATTGTCACATTCACACCCGCTTTAAAAAGCTTGTAAACATTATGACTTGCCATGTCTGGGAAGACTCGTAATTTCACATTAGACAACGGGCAGACCGTTAAAGGCGTTTGTGTCTCAATCAAGCGCTGTACTAGCTTTGGATCCTCAGCACAACGTACTCCATGATCAATCCGATCTACCCCCAATAACTCTAACGCTTGCCAAACATAATCAGCGGGACCTTCTTCGCCTGCATGCGCCACACGCTTTAATCCCAACGAATGCGCTTTATCATATACGTCTTTAAATAAATGTGGCGGGTAGGGGCGCTCAGCAGCAGCTAATCCAACCCCAACGATTTGATCAAAATAGGGCGCAGCATGATCGAGTGTCTGCATAGCCTCCATCGCAGGGCGATGCCGTAAAAAGCATAAAATAATATAACAAGTCACTCCGTACTCTTTAGCTCCCTGCTTGATTGCCGCACTGATGCCCTCAAGAATGACTTCAATCACAATATTATTTTCACGGTAACTTTGAAACTCAACGAAGATTTCGGTATGGATCACCCCATCTTGTTGGCAGCGCTTCAGATACTCCAAAGTCATGTCATAAAAGTCTTCGGGTTTTCGTAAAGTATTAGCACACATAAAATACAAATTTAAAAAAGACTGCAAATCCTGAAATTGATACGCACGCCTTAAGGCATCCTCATCAGAATAGGGGAGTTTGATTTTATTACGATCAGCTAACTTTAAGATGAGCTCAGGCTCCATTGTACCTTCGATATGGCTGTGTAGCTCTGCTTTAGGAAGACTTTGAATAAAGGTATTCATCTTACAGATCATCTCTTTAAGTAATTCAGTTAATTAAATTATATCTGATTTTTGGTGCCGTTTCGACGCATCGCAGCAGCTTCCTGCCTTTCCCGGTCAGCTGAATCTTCATATTGATACTTAGGGCCATGCACCCTTGCTTTTATATTATCACAGGTTTGACCACAAAAGTTTGCGAACTGGTGACAACGGTATCGAGTGCCTTCCCAGGCTTCTTGGCAACCATGGGAGATTTTTTCACCAAGCTCACCCCAGTCAACATCTAAAACACCACCACAATACTCACTACCCGGATCACTGATATAACTAGGGGGCTGGTAATCAATGTTCCACAACCAAGAAATGAGTGCACAAACACCCCGAATAACCAGCTTAACCGACTCTACGATAATATTAACAGCCAGCGCTAACGCAACCCCTCCGATAACAGCACCCAAGATAGGCATCAGAATATAAGCAGCCCAAGCCCAAGCACCATAACCCGCTAAAATCATCGCGCCACCTAGCACAGGCCACAGGAAACCGAATCCCGCACCTATCGCAGCGCCTGTAGAATAAGCAATCGTAGTATACCATCTCATAATGCAAGAAAGTTATCACACAAGCATACATATAGCAACTGCCATAGCGGTCATCAATTTGTACGCTTGATGATTTAATTATGTCAGAAACGGCGGAGCCTTGAGTAACCCCAGTTCGGAGATTTTAATTCAAGAAACTTATAATTCTGCATTGGCGGTTTAAATATTTCCAAACTGGCCCCCACCTTAATACCGCAGGTTTATGTAACTTGCTCACTATCAGTGTTTTTTGTTACCATGGGCTTGCATGAGGCAATAAAGCAGTAGGGGTTGCAGTATGTTAAGCAAGAATTTTCTTCAAGCTACTAGTAGTGTCGGTGGTGTCATCGCATTTGCGGTGGGATGTTTTACATTCATTCTGGGACTCAGTATTTTGCTGGAGCTTTTACTCTGCGGCTTCTTTTTTGAGGCGTTAATCGCTGTTGCTGCAACTTGTCTCTTAAGTCCTGTCGCTGCTTTGGCAGCATGGGTTGCAACTTTCGTAGTTGCAATAGCATTGAATTTCGCTTGGCATGTGACAGCTGGTGTGCTTGATCTCGGATGGAAATTTATTAAAGGTGCAGTCAAGTTGGCTGCAGAGCTTGCTACATTGCTTGTTGGCGGGATAGGATTCATCATTACTGCACCATTTATTTGGTTAGGCAAAGGCATTGCCGCCTTGTACCACGGCGCTTATAATAATCCAACACGTAAGCACGCTAGTAACACCTATCACTATTCATCCGATCAACAGAGCCATGCCTCACCAAGCTCAGATGCACCTTGGATGCGTGAGAACGCTCGTCCAACGCATGAAGCAATGACGGCAACACAGCTCCCCTCTGATGTGCGTCAACGCACGGATCTAAACGTCATGACTGATGAGCAATTTCAAAGTCTACTCAGTGATGCCTATCAGAATGGGTATGCTGAGGGTCGGGGCTCTGCACAGCCTGCTTATGGAGCACCTCCGCCAGCTGCTCCTCAACAAATGCCGCCGGCTTACTTTGCACAACAGACTCTACGGATACCGCAGCGGCCGGCGCCACGACCACCACAGTATCAACAGGTGCAACAAACACCTAACGGCATGCACGAGACACAATCATCGGCTCCTCCTATTTTGCACGCTGCTTATGGAACCACTCAGTACGCCACGCAAAGTCATCAATGTGACCCAAGGTCGCCGTATACTCAAGGACAGCACCCTAGCGGTCTAGGGCAACAACAGTATGATGCTCAAAGCCAGCAGCAGTTCCCCCAGGGGCTTGATCCCAATTGGCATGGTCCTGCCGCATATAGACCCTACTAATATCGCCAACCTATTCATTCGCCAGTGACGATCACTGGGGAATCTTGTACTTTTTTAACCTGATTTTAAGGACCCACTATGAGGCAAAAAGGATTACACAGCTTCTTTATTTTAATTTCGCTGATTTTTTTACTAGGAACCTCTCAAAGCATGGCTGTGCTGGATGAAGAACGAGCCAATCACATTTTCAATGACTTTATAGAGCTCTACCGTTTATATGGCGGTAATAAATACATGCTTGAAGAGCCGATCATTCAGAGCAGTCATGTATTGCAAGCAGCGTATATTGCGCAAACAGCTGGAGCCCCTGATGACATTGTGATTGGGCTGTTGTTTCATGACGTGGGTCAAATCATCGATGCTGACAGAATAGGGGATACACAGTCACTACATTACGATCATGATGAGTTGGGAGCCCTGTGGCTAAAGGAGCATGGGTTTCCTGAATACATCTGGAAATTTGTTAGATATCATACGTTAGCCAAAGTAGAGCTCTGCGCCTTAAATGATCAATATTACAATAAACTCTCTAAGGCATCCCAAGAAAGTTATCATATCCAAAAAAGCAAATATGCAGCGCCTCAAGAGCAACATCATTTTGAGATTTTTAGAAAAAACCCAGCTTATTGGGATTATTTGAATGCACGCAAATGTGATGACATGGCGAAAATTGATGGGTTTAATACCGCTGAACAGGAGCCTCGTGGCACATTACCGGGCTTTGAAGCCTATCGTGATCAGGTTGTTAGAGTTTTAAGTGGAAAGTCTAACCCAGCAACGAATCCAAACTGGAAAGAAACAATAGAAAGTCATTATCAACTCATGGCGACTAACTTTCCGAAATTTGCTCAAAAAATAAAGCGCGCTGAGACAATAAAGCGCTAAAGAAAAAAATCCCCTCTTTAATAGAAAAGAGGGGACTCCGAGTATTATTCTACTGTGGCTTCAGCTTTTTCAACGATACCGCCACTTTCGGTGCATGCTGCATCGGAAGCAGCCATGACCCAACCTTGGCCTTTGCATCCATTCATGCCTTTGCAGGAGTTGTTTGCGGTTTTACAAGCGCCACTACCTTTACAGGCGTTGCCACCGATACACTTTACGCCGGCATCTGCAGCGGGGGCCGCAGCGTCAGCAGCGATAGATTGAGCACTGGCTAACATCAAAATTGCTGTGCTGGCCAAAGCGATACCTGCTTTCTTGAACTGACTCATAGTGATTTCCTTATCAATTGTTGGTGGTTAATGATGATGCTACCATTGGATCATACCAAGGGATTTTTTAATAATAAATAGTACGGAAGCTCTAATAATGCAAGTGTTACAGAAAAACTTAGGATTTGGCCTGGGTCTTAGAACAGTTCACTACCAAACTATATTGGAAGGTGAGCCAGCTTTAGATTGGTTAGAGATCATCTCAGAGAACTATCTCGTGCCCGGCGGTAAACCCTTGTATTATTTAGATCGCTTCGCAGAACAATACCCTATTGTCATGCATGGTGTTTCTATGAATATCGGTAGTATAGACCCATTAGACTGGAATTACCTGAAACAATTAAAAAACCTCATGAAACGCACCAATGCCAAATGGCTGTCAGATCACTTATGTTGGACAGGCATACAACAACAAAACATGCATGACTTATTGCCACTACCCTTGACAGAAGAAATGATCATGCATGTAGTTAATAGACTTAAATGTGTGCAGGATTATTTAGGGTGTCGTATTTTGCTTGAAAATCCGTCGACTTACGTTGCCTTTGCCTGTGACACCCTCAGTGAGCAATCTGCCATGCGCATCATTGCGGAAGAGGCCGATGCATTGATTTTACTAGACATTAATAATGTTTATGTGAGCGCTTTTAACCATGGATTCGACCCCCTAAAATACATTCAAGAAATCCCTAAAAATAGGGTTCAACAAATTCATCTAGCAGGGCATAGTAATTATGGGGATTATATTATTGATACCCACGATGCCACAATTATAGATCCAGTTTGGGCGCTGTATGAAACCACGATCCAACACTTTGGCCAAATCCCAACTATGATAGAGCGAGATGATAAAATTCCACCTTTAGAGACTTTACTGCTTGAGCTTGAACACGCTAAAAGCATTGTGAAAAACACACTCAGGCAAGCACAAGAGAAGGAGGTTGCAGCATGCTAAAAGTCATACAGCAAAACTTTCAAGCGTATTTACAAAATGAATCTCCAGCTTGCACGCTACCTGATATTGCTACTGGAAAACCCAACACGCTTGCTCGTTTAACCGTATATCACAATGCCTATCGCATGCGTTTATTAGAAACTTTGCAAACGGATTTTCCGAAGCTAGTATCTTTATTGGGTGATGAATATTTTAATCAATTAGGCTTAGCTTATCTAGCAAAACATCCCTCTACACATTTCTCGGTGGATCAATTTGGTGCAAAATTTCCATACTTCCTAAAAAATTATCCAAACTTACATCCCGCTGTTGCTGAGCTCGCACAGTTTGAGTGGTCGCTAGGGGAAGTGATTACTGCAGCAGATGCCGACAGTATTGATAAACCCAGCCTGCTTGACTATCACCCTGAAGAGTTAACAACCATGCGGTGTATTTTACATCCCTCTGTTTTCTGGCAAACTTTTGAGTGGCAACCCATGTCAATCTGGAATCACTTGACTCATTTTCCTGACGAAAACTTGCCTACTCCCACTCAAGCATCCAATACAGTCTGTGTGTTTTGGCGTAAAAATTTACAGGTTTACTTTAGATCTCTGTCCCCTGAAGAAACACTTGCCTTCCATGCGCTTACAGAGGGTTACACACTGGCTGAAATATGCGAACTTTTGTGTAAAACTTTGCCAGAAGAAACAGTTTCTTTGCAATTCAGCCAATTTCTTCATCGATGGATAGAGGATGGTTTCATTCACAAGCTACATTTTCGCTAACAGCAGAGTTTTTACCCCTCGCTGGTTGTGCTGCATGAATCAATAGTCAGTTAATTGTCATCTTTTAAGATTATTAGGCGACTTCCTATTGTTTTACTGTTATTTGATTGACATAGGCCATCCAGCTGGTATAGTCTGCGTCAATAATCAGTGCTTAATAAAAACGAAACGAGGCGTATCATGCTAACAATATTAATGGGAATAATAACTCACTGCCCCGCAGAGGAGGCCGGCCACATTGATATACCTAGTAACGTCACGTCGATTGGTATTGATGCATTTCAGGAGTGCACAGGCTTAACATCAATCACCATGTCGGATGGCGTCAGATCGATTGGCAACGGCGCATTTCAGGGGTGCACAGGCTTAACATCAATCACCATGTCCGATAGCGTTGAGTC
>JAHFQF010000195.1 GCA_023266435.1 Legionellales bacterium
GCGCAGGAGAGCGCAACTGTGTCTCTCCAGTACGATGAGAAATAAAGCCAGTTTCTATCAGCACTGAGGGCATGTCGGGTGACCGTAACACCACAAAGTTTGCACTTTCTACGCGTTTTTTATGTAAAGTTGTAACTCGACTCAAAGCAGAGAGCAGCTCAGCAGCGACCTCTTTACTGGCTTGTTGACTAGCAGTTTGAGACAGATCAAGCAAAATAGACGCCAACAAGCCATCTTTATCGTCTAAGCGTACTCCACCAATGAGATCGGATTGGTTTTCTGTTTCAGCCAACCAACGCGCTGCTTCACTACTGGCGCCATGCTGAGACAATACAAATACAGAAGCCCCCTCTGCCTGCCGATCTTTGAATGCATCGGCATGAATGGATACAAATAAGTCTGCACCACGTTTGCGTGCTTTAGTACTACGCTCTTTCAGCGTTAAATAATAATCCCCATCACGCGTCAAAAAAGCGCGCATATTTTTTTGCTGATTAATGCGATTTTTTAATTTTTCAGCAATCTGCAAAACAACCATCTTTTCATGTGTTCCTCGGCTACCGACTGCCCCAGGATCTTTGCCACCATGACCAGGATCAATCGCAATGATGAATGCTCGCGTTTGTGCAGCGGCCGGTATGTTGGATTTTGCAGCTTTTATTGGTTGTGATATGACTGGTTCTGGGATGGCCGATATTGCTTGAGACATTTTACGCGGTGCCACACCAGGGTAGTTGATCTCAATCAGTGACTGATATCCTTTTTTCGTTTTTACTTGGGAATAATCAAAAGCGCATTGCTCAGTCAAGTCTAAAACGATTCGCTGTGCTTGTGCCGTATGCTGTCCTACCCGTATTTTCTCAATATACGGGGTGGTTTTTTGCAAAGTATCTACATTCGTTCGCAAACGTGCCGCAGGTAAATCAATCACCAAACGCGCCGGATTGTCTAACTGAAATACTTTAAAATTGACGGCTTGATTACTCTCTAATAATAATTCAACATGATTGTCTGTTGATTTTAATTTGAGATCAACCCACGCAAGTGCCAATGCAACATTTTGCAATAACAATAAAAAAATAACGCAGATAACTCGCATCATTGCGTACGATCCCTTTGAACAGTGACAATTTAATAATTAATCTGTGCTTGCAGATTTTGTAATGCTTGTTTTCCTTTCGCACTATTGGCTTGTAAACGTAGCATTCTACCTGCCCCATGCTCTGTCAAACGAATTTCAATGTCTGCGGGAGGTAAGAATGACTCTCCTTGCTCCGGCCATTCAATCAAACAACAACTGTCTGGTTGAAAATACTCTTTGATGCCAATGTCTTCCAGCTCTTCTGGATAGAGCAAACGATACAGATCAAAATGATACATTTTCGGAATCAAGGTGTCATAAGGCTCAACTAATGTGTAAGTAGGGCTTTTTACAATCCCTTCATACGCTTTGGCCTGAAGCATTCCCCGTACAAAAGTTGTTTTCCCTAATCCCAAATCTCCCCGCAAATAAACACACAATCCTGCCAAGTCTTGTGTTGCAAACTGTCCCGCAAACTGCAGCATGGTTGCTTCATCTGGCGCATCATATTCAATTATCATGTTTAACTACCATGGAAAATTAGTAAAATTTTTTAAGCACACAATCAAACAGATTTGGGTATATACTCAAATCCATTTGATTTTAAACTAGGCGTTGAACTGTGGGCAACCGGAAGGTACAGTAGTACTTGGGGATTGCGCGCTGACGATAACAACACCGTAAGTCAAATCGAGAAAAGTATCTTATTTACCGTTAATACAATCTCTAATAAATGGCAAGACATCCGATGCAAGCATGCCTCTTGCTCCAGTTTGCGATGCTCTATCAGCCGCATGAGCATGTAAAATCGTGCCCAATAAAGCACTGTCTAAAGGTGACATACCTTGCCCCATCAGGGATCCAATCACGCCTGATAATACATCACCCATCCCTGCAGTTGCCATGGCTGGATTGGCGGCAGGACAAACATAAGTATGTGCCTCTGGACCCTGGATGAGCGTACCCGCTCCTTTTAAGACAACGACGCCTCCAAACTTCTTTTGTAATGCTTTGACTGCCGCCATGCGATCTTGCTGTACATCGGCTAACGTCACACCCAGTAATGCTGCGGCTTCTCCAGGATGCGGTGTCAATACCCAGTGTGGATGGGTATTTGCCTGTGGCAACTCAGACAGCCATTTCAGTCCATCCGCGTCGACTAGCGTTGGAAGATTGAGTTTTAATCCGCAGGCTAATAGTTGTTTGGCATAATTTGAAATACCAAGGCCTGGCCCCAGTACAAGATTCGTAGCTCGTCTAGCCAATATTTCGAAATGTTGGGATTCTACAATGCCATAACACATAAGTTCTGGACAAGCGAGGTTCAGGATATTTGCATGCTCAGGTGCCGTCGCAATGGACACTTTTCCAGAGCCGGAACGCAATGCTGCCATCCCTGCTAAAATAGCAGCACCCGACATACCAGGTGAGCCCCCTAAGATTAACACATGTCCAAAACTGCCTTTATGCGAGTCAACATCTCGCTTAGGTAGTTTACGCCTTTCTTTTTCTAAGGTAATCGCAATCAACATGATTTTTAGTCCTTGGTTGGCAACTTAAATACAGTATCCCTGTAATATTTTAATTCAGTAATGGATTCGCGAATATCATCTAAAGCAAGGTGGCTATTTTGTTTCTGAACACCCTTGAAAACTTCTGGTGCCCAACGACGAGTTAACTCTTTAATCGTGCTCACATCCAGATGTCGGTAATGAAAGTAGGATTCCAGTTTGGGCATAAATCGATGTAAAAAGCGGCGGTCTTGGCAAATAGAATTACCGCACATGGGCGAGGAACTGGGTTTGACATACTGTTGCAGGAACATCAGTGTTTGGTGCTCTGCCTCAGCAGCATCGACTGTGGAGGCTTTTACACGCTGGATTAATCCAGATTGCGTATGATGCGTTTGATTCCAGTCATCCATTTGACTTAGAATTTCATCTGGTTGATAAATGGCTAAGTTAGGGCCAACAGCGATCTCATTCAATTCATTGTCAGTTATCAAAGTTGCAATTTCTAAGATGTGGTTTTGCAGGGGTTCTAGACCTGTCATTTCTAAGTCGATCCAAATCAAATGATCTGCTGGCAACGTCATACCACTGCTGTTCCTCAAAGAAGTAAGTATAATACCAGTTTATACCAAAGTACGCTTCACGATAAGGCCAGCATGTCGAAAAGAAAACTCAGCGATAAACAAAGAGATAGAATTCAAACCAATCAAGCAGCAGAGATTGCTCAAGCAGCCGAAAAAAGTTATCTGCGTGGCCTAGTGATTGCGCGTTATGGTGCTAATGCGTTGGTGCATGTAGAGGATCATTCCCCTATGTTATGTGCTATTCGTCCTAACTGCCCTGAAATTGTGATTGGAGACGAAGTTCAAGTTGCCCCTCAGGCACAAGGGCAAAATACCATTAATGCTTTGCTACCGCGCCGCAACCTATTAAGTCGAATGGCTTATCAGCATAAAGAAAAACTGCTGGCCAGCAACATTGATACCTTGTGTATTGTCTTGGCACCAGAGCCTGTACCAGAGTCAACAACCCTGGATCGATACTTGATGGGCGCCGAAACCGCGCATATTCCACCACTCATCATTGTGAACAAAAGTGACTTATTAAAAGACAAAACACAGTTTCCGCTCGATATGAGCCTGTATGAAAAATTAGGCTATCGTGTTTTCTGGGCATCTTGCAAGAGAAACAACTTAGAGGGCTTAGCGGAGGCATTAACCGGTAATATTTTATTAGTTGGCCAATCAGGTGTGGGGAAATCCTCTTTGATCAATACCTTTGTGCCAGATAAGCCCGCTCAGATTGGAGCGCTCTCATTACGCACAGGACTTGGGCAACACACGACAACCACCGCCCAATGCTAT
>JAHFQF010000033.1 GCA_023266435.1 Legionellales bacterium
TTTTGCTGCCTTACAATGCTTTCATGGAAAAGTGGTTCAGTTACAACTCAGTGATCTTAAAAAAAGATTTCTATTACAAATCACAGATACAAAATTACTCGCTTTAGATGAGCACAACGCTGCTGTGCCAGACCTAATAATCCATGCCACGCTCATTCAATTAATCCGTTTTGCTATTTTCAAAGAGCCGATACGCCAGTTGCAAATACAGTTTCAAGGTGATTCCGAATTGGCTATGGCACTTCAACGTGCTGCACACTGTTATCAAGGTAAGCCCAGCGATTGGCTAGCACACTATGTAGGAGACAATCCTGTAGTCTTTGGTAAGCGTTTGCTATCAGGCATCGGCCAATTGATAAAAGCACCGCTTGTTACCGCGGGTGAGCAAGTTGGCGATTACCTGTTGTATGAAACACAAAGTTTGGCGCCCAAACCCGCAATAGATGCTTTTAATCATGCCGTGAGTGAACTGAGCTTGGACATGTCCAGATTAGAAGCCAAAGTAGCATTATTAAGCGCTCAAATCGATGCATTACAGGAAACCCCTTAAAACATGGCTTTTTTGCGCAGTTATCACATCTTACAGACTTTTTATCGCTATCGATTATTGGCATTGTTTCCCCCTCTACCTTGGTACTGGCATGTTTGTTTAGCACTGTTGCGTATTGGATTTCCAGCGTCATGGCTACCGTGTCCCGTACCAGGCACACCAGCCCAACGACTCACACAAGCCTTAATTCATTTAGGGCCACTGTTTGTGAAATTTGGCCAAATTTTGTCGTTACGCCTAGAGTTATTGCCTAAAGAGCTGACTTCAGAATTAAGTAACTTACAAGATCAAGTGCCTCCATTTAGTTCAGAAACAGCAAGGCAAATACTGATTCAGCGTTTTAAACAACCACCTGAGACCCTCTTTAAAACATTTAACCCAGAGCCACTGGCTGCTGCTTCAATTGCTCAAGTGCATGAAGCAACACTACAGGATGGATCGGAAGTAGTCGTTAAAATTCTACGGCCTAACGTTAAAAAAGCATTTCAGCAAGACATGGCTGTCTTACATCATGTCACGCGTTGTTTGTTGGTTTTATATCCAGAATTCAAATCGTTGAAACCATTCCAGATCTTGAATCAAATTACTTCGCTCGTGCAACGAGAGTGTGACTTACGTTATGAAGCGGCCAATTGTAGTTTAGTCAAACATCATTTTGAGTATGATGTACGTCTGTTTACACCCAGAGTCTATTGGGATTACTGCCATACAGACATTCTAGTCATTGATAAAATCCATGGTATCGCCATCGATGACCTCCCAGCTTTAAATGCTCGCCAAGTCAATTTAAAAAAATTAGCACATCATGGCGTAGCCATCTTTTTTACCCAGGTTTTTGAACATGGTTTTTTTCATGGCGACATGCACCCTGGTAATATGTTTGTAGACGCAACCGACCCCGAAAATCCTCACTATATTACGATTGATTTTGGCATTATGGGCAGTGTGACTGCTGCTGATCAGAGGACATTAGCTGCTTTGTTTCTGGCTTTTTTTCAAAGAAACTACAGCGAAATAGCAGGCGCACTCAAGACAGCCGGTTGGCTTGGTGAGCATTCGGATTGCTTGCTATTAGAAGGTCATTTACGACAAGCCTTAGAGCCATTTTTCGATCAGCCCTTGGCGAAGATTTCCTTTGGGAATGTGTTGGTCGAATTATTTCACGCAGCCAGCACGCTAGAGATTAACATACCGCCACACTTGATTTTACTACAGAAAACTTTATTAAACGTAGAGAGTTTAGGCAAGCAATTGTATCCCGATCTGGACTTATGGGAAACCGCACAGCCATTTTTAGAAAAATTTAAAAATAAACATTATAGTCGCAAAGCACTCTGGAGTGCTTTGAAGAAAGCTTGGCCAGATTGGATTATCGAATTACCTCAGTTACCCCATTTACTGCATCAGCACTTGCAAGCTCAGCCTAAATCAGAATCCAAAAAAAACCTCCCCACCACTATCATCGTATGGGGAAGTCTTATCGTAGGATGCTGTATTGGTTTTATTTTCTGGGTTTAAGCGCCGGAAACGTAGCGCCAACACTTGCAGTGAGTAAAGGTGCATTACAAACCTGCTGCTGTTCACTTGCATAATAGAGCCCACGCCCTGTACCCACTGCCAAAGCAGCATCTGCCATTTGCGTCGCCGTTACTTGCGCTAAAGTCATAGCAACAGGCTCTAACTCTAACAACTCTCCAAAATGTGAGTCCAACGTATACGCACGCTCAATGGCATGATGCTCTCTTTCTGAGTGCATCTCTCTAGCATACTGATCCGCCGACCAATAAGAAATGTCTTGCATAAAAGGCATGAGTGCAGCACGCGTAATGCCTTTTAAATACTGCTGACAGATTGCATCATCTTTGCGACCGTATGCAGCATGGACAGCGATCATACCAAACACATCATCGGGCAAGGTGTCATTAAAATTTTGCACCATACGCATATCACGTTCTAAGCTGTCACCAATATAGACTACTTCACTTGGTAAAATCTGATCATTAGCAGCCAAGCCAGCATTGACATCTGCTAAAATACGCGCCAATACTTGCGCTTGTGGTTTGGATAAAGTTTTATCTACCACGGTCAATCGATGATCGCCTACTGCTGCTCTCGCAATATGCCAAGGCGCATACATTTCACCATTAAGCACATGCTCCCCACGACAGTAAATTTTGTCGTAAAATTTAGCCAAATCAAAATCAGCCATGCGCTTTGTAATCGCACACGAGTTAGCATCTGTATAACCAACAAGCTTAATACCAGCCTCTCGGAATGTTTGCAAAGTATCATGTACTGGATGAAATAAACTAGGCTCTAAGTTTTCAGTATAGGTTTGATCAAAAATATCAATGTATTTTTTTAAGGACTCGTATCGCTGCGCTATTGAGGAGGCCGGATACAATGCCTGAATAGAGGGTAGTTCTAAAATGGACAGAGGATATTCTGTGTCATGATATCCAACGTGTACTTCTTTTACCTCTTTTACCAACTGATCAAAAGACAGATCTAGATCAGCAGAAAGCGCACGCAACATACGTCGATAAGGTTCCACATAAATCAATGGCCAACGCCACAGGGTATCATCCAAATCGGTAATAACCAGCTTAATCATGGGTTGCTCGCCTGACATATGGGTTTCTCCTTGATCTCGATTTTTCCGCATGGACCAGTGTAATCACATCTTACCTGTTAAAATCAAGCTGTCTTTAAATAATCCAAGTTTGAGATTCTGTAGGATATCAGGGCCCATCAAGAGGAACTTTGTTTTTCAAACTTGTAGTCAACAAACCCTGCACTGGGTTAAGTGACACTTGTACTGACTATTGGTATCATTTCATGAGTTGTTATACAAATGCATTTTTTTTGGAGAAAGTATGGATAATTGCCTCTTTTGTAAAATCATTGCAGGAACCATCCCCTCTAAAAAAGTTTATGAAGATGAGCATATTTTTGCATTTAAAGACATCTTTCCTAAAGCAGAAGTACATCTTTTAGTTGTCCCTAAAAAGCACATTGATAGTTTAGCGAGCACTACCGCTCTGGACGCTACACTTTTGAGCCATTTGACCCTAAAACTTACGGAGATAGCCAAAGCTCAACAACTGGCGGGCTTTCGCACCATTATCAATACCGGGGCTGAAGGGGGGCAAGAAGTCTTTCATTTACATTACCATGTATTGGGTGGCAAGAACTTACCTGGCTTTAAATAAGAAAGTTATCTTGGAAACTTTTACAAACCGGCTTTATTCAAACTCAATAATTGAGTACAATTACATGGGTTAGTGTTCCTAAAAACTCCGGCTTGAAATTCCATATTGAGAGCCAGACAGGAGGCACTCTGTTTTGAAACTATTTGGCGCAGGTAACCGCTCAAAGGGTAATAGTGACACTTGGAGAACTGAGTAGTTTGAGGCAAAGTTTGGCCAAAATACACAGTTCCTTATTTGAAGAAGGAGAGTAATAATGGGTATAGGCGGCAATAGTCCAGGCTCGCTGCTGTTGATTTTTTTAATTGCAGTGGTCCTTTTTGGTACTAAAAAATTACGATCTTTAGGTGAAGACTTGGGAGCAGCAGTTGCTAGCTTTCGTAAAGGCTTGAAAGAGCAAGATGTCACTAAAGACGACGCACCACAGATTGATAAAAAAGACGATGAGCATCGCTGAGTTATTGGTCATTGCGCTGGTGGTGTTTTTGGTCAGAACACCTGAGCAAACTCGACAACTGTGCCAACAGCTAGGCCGAGGATTTGCGCGTATCCGTCGACATTGGGACACACTCAAAACCAAGTGGGATGCGTTACGACATGACTGATTATCTGACCGAACTACGAAAAAGACTGTGGATCAGCGTTTGGGGCTTTTTGATTGTTTTTGGTCTCAGCATTGGATTTTCTAGGCCTTTATTTTCGCAATTTATTCGATTGTTATATACACAAACAACACTTGCTCCCCAGCTTATCGCTACCGATGTGATCACGCCTTTTACCATTCCTTTAAGGCTGGCTTTTTTCTGTAGTTTAGTGCTCTGTGTGCCATTATTTATCTGGCAACTTTGGAAATTCATTACACCGGCTTTATTTGTTCATGAAAAAAAATGGGTAAAAAGACTGCTTTTTCTAAGCATTTTTCTCTTTTATAGTGGCGCATTTTTCTCTTTTTATTATGTGTTACCGATGGCAATTGGTTTCTTCTATACAGTGGCGCCTGATCTGGTGACCCCCATGACAGATATCCAATCGCTGATGCAGTTTTGCTTTAGCTTGATTTGGGCATTTGCCATTGCCTTTGAAACACCCATCATTACTTTTCTGCTCATTAAGTGGGATATTGTCAGCATTGAGCAATTACAGAAACAACGCTCGTGGATTATTATCGCCGCATTTACCATCGGCATGGTTTTAACACCACCCGATGTCATTTCTCAGATTATGCTGGCTATCCCGCTCTGGCTTTTATTTGAGAGCGGGTTATTGCTTGCTAAATGGTGGAAATAGGCTGTTACTCCCCTATCTTATTAAAGGTTTAACACTATGCACAAAATAATTCTTTACATCGCAACCTCACAAGATGGTTTTATCGCTGATAAAAATGGTGGTGTTGATTGGCTTCCACAGCCAAAAGATGAAGCGGAATTAGAAGCGGTCGGTTATAGAGATTTAATGTCTCGCATCGATACCATTGTGATGGGAAGCCGAAGCTTCCAACAAATTTTAAGCTTCGGTGATTGGGGATGGCCGGATAAACAAACTTATGTTTTTACCTCTAAACCAATTGAATCAGAAAAGCCATATATCACAATAACGCACCATAGCCCACTTGAGTTTCTCTCTAGGATCAAAGAGCGCAAATCACAAAAAGACATTTGGTTACTTGGCGGCTCCGAGCTTGCTAAAAGCTTTGCGCAACAAAGTTTGATTGACGAGATCATTCTCACAATCGTCCCCCAAACTTTAGGGGCAGGCATACCACTTGGCTTAAATCTTGATGGCTTTGAATTAATCACAGAAAATCCACTCATCGACGGCATAGTGCAAAAATTTTATTTACGGAAAGAATGATGAATATTCGTTTTGAAAAAGTTACACAAGCTCAAATCGCAACGTAACTCCCCAGGCACGGCATCCTGAACGCGTCTTTTTGCGAGAAGGATCTTCTGGCAGTGCCACCATCTCTAACATATCGATTGGTATAAATCTATCCATTCAGGATTAAATGAATTAACAAGGTCACTCTTCACAAGGTGATGGGTGATCATTTCCCTCATCCTAACCTTCTCCCTAATCACCTTCAGCATGCCACGGCAAGTGTATACCGGGGGAGAAGGGGTCGGATCGCAAATTCATGTACATATGCTGAACAGTTACCACAAATATTAATCACATTACGCTGGCTACAATTGGCGCAGCCCTGCGCCAATTGGTCTCAAAATAAAGGAAAGCGAGCAGACCCGAGGATCTTTGCGTGACCGAGCATGCAGCCCAGCCGCCCTCACCGGCCTTCGCCCCCCTTCCTTTCTCCCGACGGGGTTTGTGGGAAAGGGGCTTTGATAGACTCTGGGCGGCTTTTGCGAGAGAAGTAGCAAAGATGCGAAGGTAGGCTGCCCGTCACTTCTGGATATCACTTGAACGCTTACGCAGACAACATGGCTGCAAACTTGTCTGTGGCTTGAATCAGTGCATCCAGAATACCCAGCTCCTTGGAAGAGTGTCCTGCATCACAGATAATTTGAAGTTCGCTGGAAGGCCAAGCTTGATGTAACGCATGTGCATTATCCATTGGACAAATCATGTCATATCGCCCATGCACAATAATTCCTGGAATATGCTTGATTTTTTCTATATTTTTTAAGATCTGATTGTTTTCAAGAAAGATTTTATTTTGAAAATAATGCACTTCAATACGCGCCAAACTCAACGCGGCATGAGGTTGTGTAAACTGCTCTACCAGGCTTTTATTGGGGCTTAAAGTAGCGCATTTACCTTCCCACTCGGACCAGTGTTTAGCCGCCCCCATACGAACGATTTCATCGTCTCCGGTTAAACGATGATAGTAGGCTGCGATCAAGTTATTTTGTTCAGAGGCAGGGATGAATTCAAGAAAATTTTGCCAATGCTCAGGATAGATACGGCTGGCGCCAGCTTGATAAAACCATTCAAAATCTTGTTGCCGACCTAGAAAAATCCCTCGCAAAATTAAACCTGTCACACGCTGCGGGTGATGCTCTGCATACACTAAACTTAAGGTAGATCCCCACGAGCCGCCAAACAACAACCATTTTTCTATACCCAAGTGCTGTCGAATTTGCTCCATGTCGTCTATGAGGGTTTGGGTCGTATTATCGTCTAAAGAAGCATGCGGTTCAGAGCGCCCAGCGCCTCGTTGATCAAACAACACAATGCGATACAGGCTGGGGTCAAAGAAACGGCGACTGTCTTCACTGCATCCAGAGCCAGGTCCGCCATGCACAAAGAGCACAGGAATACCTTTAGGATTACCAACCTCTTCTACATATACAGTATGTTTATCACTGACTTTTAATGCTTGGCTATGGTAGGGTTTTATAGTTGGATACAGCACTCTCATGAAAATTTCCTTTTTGGATCAGATGCAAAAAGTGTCAATGTCTCACGCTCAAATACAGAGATCGCTTACAGCGCCACCTCTGAAACTAACGCATACTTAGTACTGTCAATCTCCAACCGATTTTAATCGGATTTTGCCCGGGACCATCTCCCGGGCTTTTTTTTATCTAGCTCGAACGTTTTCTTTCATGCGGTTTTAGCGCGATTTTACGGATACGAATTTCACCTGGCGTTACTTCAACCAGCTCATCATCATCAATCCAGTCTAGCGCTTGCTCTAAGCTGAAACGCAAAGCTGGTGTCAAAATCACGTTTTCATCTTTACCGGATGCACGCATGTTTGTTAGTTGCTTCTCTTTTGTGATATTCACTACCAAGTCATTATCACGCGAGTGAATACCTACGACCTGCCCCTCATACACATCGACTTGAGGCCCAATGAATAGTTGGCCTCGCGCCTGAATATTAAACAAGGAATACGGTGTAGCGGTCCCAGTCACGTGTGCAATCAGTGCGCCATTTTGTCTTTTACCAAGCTGCAAGGTACTCAGCATTGGCCGATAGCTGTCAAATACATGCGAAATGAGCCCTGAGCCTGAGGTAAGCGTTAAAAACTCGGTATGGAACCCTATGAGCCCTCGTGCAGGAATAAAATACTCCAGTTTCACACGACCACTGCCGTCTGGCACCATGTCTTGTAAGTCGCCTTTGCGCAGCCCGATGAGCTCCATGACTTTACCTTGATGGTTGCTTTCTACGTCAACAACCAAACGTTCGTACGGTTCGTGCTCAACCCCATCAATGGTCTTAATGATTACACGTGGTCGTCCTACCGCTAACTCATAGCCTTCACGACGCATGTTTTCAATTAAGATCGATAAATGCAGCTCTCCACGACCACTGACTAAAAAGCTGTCTGGATCAACGGTATCTTCCACCTTTAACGCCACATTGTGCAGCGTTTCTCGCGCTAAGCGATCGCGTATCTGTCTGGAGGTTAAGTATTTGCCTGATTTTCCGGCAAAAGGCGAATCATTGACTTTAAAGAGCATCGAAATGGTGGGTTCATCTACGCTTAACGCAGGGAGTGCCTCCACATGCGTTTTATCGCACAAAGTGTCAGAAATTTTGAGATTATCGATACCCGTGATGGCCACAATATCGCCCGCACTGGCTTCTTCCATCTTGATCCGCTCTAGACCCAGGTGTCCGAAGACCTCAAGTACTCGACCGTTCCTCCGTTGCCCCTCTTTGTTAACCACCACAACATCTGTGTTGGGTTTTAAGTGACCTCGGTGAATACGCCCAATACCAATTGTCCCCACGTATGAAGAGTAATCCAATGCACTGATTTGCAATTGCAGCGGGCCATTCTCATCACATTGTGGTGGAGAGACTTTAGAAACGATGGTTTCTAATAAAGGTTTGAAATCTGTGCCAGGCTGCGAGAGATCTAAAGTGGCTGTGCCTGCTAATGCAGAGGTATAGACGACCGGAAAGTCCAGCTGATCATCCGTTGCACCTAGCGCATCAAACAAATCAAACATTTGATCTACGACCCAATCAGGACGTGCGCCGTCTCTATCAATTTTGTTGACCACAACAATAGGCTTGAGTTTGTAGTGAAACGCTTTTTGAGTCACAAAGCGTGTTTGCGGCATTGGGCCATCTACGGCATCAACCAATAGCAGCACGGAATCTACCATGGAGAGAATACGCTCTACTTCCCCACCAAAATCTGCGTGTCCAGGGGTATCCACTAGGTTAATATGATAGCCCTCCCAACGAATCCCTGTGTTTTTAGCCAGAATGGTAATACCACGCTCTTGCTCAATGGCATTAGAGTCCATGATACGGATATCGTTGGCTTTATTACGCGCCAAGGTATGGGTTTGCTTCAGCAATCCATCCACCAAAGTTGTTTTACCATGGTCAACGTGGGCAATGATGGCAATGTTTCGCAAATGGTCACGCATTAATAAGGCTCACTATACTAAATCAAGAATAAGGTCGCTATTGTAAAGACAGTCAGCATAATGAAGCAAGTTAATCTATCTCGAACTATGCTTATTAATACAATGCTACTGATACCGGACTCTGAATTATAGCGCATTCTGGCTAACAAGGGTGCTAAGACCCTGGTATTTTGCGAGATGGAGGGTGTATGTCCTCGCTTTTAATCAAATCTAGTCACTTGGATCTATGGCAAGCTCTAATCCAAGAAGCGCAACTTAACAGTGATATTCACTTGAATGAACAATTAGAAAGCTATCTTGTCTTTCTGCTCATGCATTTTTGTGACAAACCGCATGTTGCTCATAGCATTCTGGGTCTGGAGTTTTTAGAGAATTTCGAACCAAATAACAGAAAATACTGGCAATTAAAAGAATTTGGAGACAAATGCTTGCTTTTTGCCGGCTTATTTCCAGAGCGCGCTGTACGCAAGCGCGTGACCTTAGATTATTTTGTACAATTAGGCCAAAGTGCCTATGGCATGCTCTCTCAACAAACACTCAAACAAGAGGCCGCCTTATACGAAGAACTCTGCCAGACATTTGTGCGCCTTATGGATGTGCTACAAGCCACACGTGAGCACACTGAGCAGATAGTTGAAACTAACTTCTTGGCTGCCTTAAGCCAGTGGCAACACACCGGCAGTCAATACGCACTACAAAAACTTAAAACCATGCATCCCCATGCGGTACTCAGAGAGGATAAGAAGCAATTACCTAATTAAATTGACGAGCCTAACCCTATTTGATAAGCTAATCGACTCATCAATAACGCCAAGGCGCTCTGCTCCCTATGTCCAAGAAAAAAGCAATTTCCCTGATTTCCGGCGGGCTTGACTCCATGTTAGCCACAAAGATTATTTTAGAGCAAGGCGTTGAGGTGCTTGGACTCAATTTCTTTACCGGTTTTTGCGTGGAGGGGCACACCCACGCTATCCTTAGCCGCCATAAAGAAAAGAAAAAACGTAACAATGCGCTATGGGCTGCAGAGGCCCTAGGTATTAAATTAGAAATTGTGGACGTGGTAGAAGAATACAAAGACATCGTCATCAATCCTCGACATGGATATGGTGCTAATCTGAATCCTTGTTTAGATTGTAAAATTTTCATGGTTAAAAAAGCCGTTGAATGGTTGGAAAACAGCGACTTAGCCTACGATTTCATTATCACTGGTGAGGTAATCGGCCAACGCCTGAAGTCTCAACGTAAAGACACGATGCCTATCATCTCTACGCTTTCTGGCGCCGAGGATCGGTTGCTGCGCCCCTTGTGTGCTAAATATTTACCGGTTACGTTGCCAGAGCGCATGGGCTGGGTAGATCGAGAAAAATTATATGGATTTTCAGGGCGTAGTAGAAAACCTCAAATTGCGCTCGCTGCACAATTTGGCTTTGAAAGTTATGCCCAACCGGCCGGTGGCTGTTGTTTTTTAACGGATGAAAACTACAGTAGTAAACTTCAAGACTTATGGCAAGCCCAAGGGGAGCGTCGTTACGAATTGGATGACATCATGCTGCTCAAAGTAGGCCGTCATGTACGTCCTAAACCCCACTTTAAGCTCATTATTGGTCGCGAGGAAGGTGAAAACAATTTCTTGCAAGGGTACACCAATCAATTTATTGCACTAAAATCTTTGAGCCATAATGGTCCATTGACTTTGATCGACGGCAAGCCTACTGAAGAAGACATTACTTTGGCTGCACGCATTGCAGCGAGATATTGCCAAAAAGCCCAAGCCAGCGACATCATAGAAATTGGTATATACTTTCCAAATGGGGAAAAATCAAGGCAAGTGGTAAGACCTTTACTACCCGCTGACATTGAAGCATGGTACGTTTAATATACCCAAGATCCTTCAAAAGGCGTAGTTTATAGCAAAGCGAATTTAACCAGATGCAGTCTTCTGAGCCCAGAAATAGTCAACACTATTGCGAGGCGAAGAAGGCTTCAGCGGGGTAAACTCGGGCAGCTAGAAACATAGCATTTTGAAGGATCTTGGGTATATACTCTACTCGATTTGATTTAAGGCGTTGTTGTCATCGTCAGCTCGCAATCCTCAAGTACTAGCATGTACATTCCGGTTGCTCGCGACTCGACGCTTAGCCTAAAACCAAATCGCTTTGAGTATATGCTGATTTCACTTTGAAATTAGGAGCCAGTCATTGCGAGAACAGCGAAGCAATCCAGGCTGCGGTTGCTGGATTGCCGCGTCGGGAGTACCCTCCTCGCAATGACGTCATTTTTCTAAACGCAAAGTAGAGCGAGTACACTTAAATTGAGAAGAGTATATGACACAACAAACAAAAATGATTGATGCAAGACGACTGCTTTGCCCTATGCCTGTCATTCGGCTACAGCAAGGCATTGTGGGTCTCAAATCAGGCGATGTGGTTACTTTAGTTTGCACAGATCCTGGTGCTTTGGAAGATGTTCCCGCTTGGTGCCGCATTCATCACCATGAAATCCTCCTTGTCGAGGAACGCAATAACGAAATCACCATCAAAATTAGCGTGGAACCACTGCGCTGAAAACCAGCTCCCGGTAGGATGGTCACGGTTCAAAGGGTAATCGTGACGATCGGGGAACTGAGTAGTTGGATACCACCTAACCGCCCAATAGGATGCTATGAGAAAAATCGGTTATGCTCTTACCTTATGCTTTTTGAGTCTGCTCCTTTCGCCTGCGATTGCAGAAGTCTATCGTCAATTAGATGAAAAAGGGCAAACAGTTTACAGTGACACACCACATCACGCCGCTGAAAACCCCGTAGAGCTGCCTCATCTAAATGAAATCCCTCTGACACCGCTCCAAATTCCTACTGACCTTGAGCAAAAAAAATCAGCTGAGATCCAATATCAGATTGCGATTACCTCTCCTGCGGATAATGCAACATTTGGTCATGAAATCACACAGATTACCGTGGAGGTGAAAACCACACCGTCTTTGGCACATCCTCAGCATTATCTGCAATATTATAGAAACAACGAACCTCTGGGAGAGCTTACTAAAAATACAGACTTGTTGATGGAAAATTTACCGCGTGGGAGCTATCAACTGTCTGTGGCAGTTTTTGAAAAAACGGTTACAGCACGAGGGCTGTATCAAACGAAACGATTAGCCATAAGTCCACCGATCACTATCATACAGCAACGCCATCATCTCAGTGACTGATGATGGTAACTGTTCAAGAGGTAATAGTGACACTCGGAGACTTGAGTAGCTTGAGACAAGGTTTGGATGAAAAATAGAAGAAAAATGCGCAGCATACGCTTGTATGTGAGCATTTTGAGTCTGTTTTTCGCCCAAAGATTGACCAAACTACTCAGTTCCTTGATACTGCTTGTGTGCTTACTAATGAGGTTGTATATAATATTCCGACTTGAAGATAACAGGCGCATCCCCTTCCCAAATTCCGATGCTGGCCCGAGCCTCTGGATAGTTTCGCTCCTCTGTCCAAGGAAATCTTAACCAACTGTGACTATCCTCAATCGGCAAGCGAATAATCATATAGCCATAAGGAGGCGGAGCTTCATTGTGTTGCGTGTAAGCAGCATTGTCTACCTTAACCATGCGGTTCCCATCAGTAAAACGTGCATCCACCTTGTCACCAGACATCGACAGATTACTTGCATAGTTTCGCGATAAAGCATCCAAGTTCCTTTCTTGATTTTCAAAAGATGCCTCTATAATTTGAGGAGCCGTGTTAAAGACGGTACAGTTGTCTTTTGTATTTCTCACAAATTGTTGTCCATTATAATACTGAACCATCAATGGCATTTGCATGGGCAATAAAGCTGCGCGCGATGCATTACTTAAGTACAAACGCCCTTGATACATGGTTTTACCGCTCAAGAATTCAATCCCCTCCTCCGCTGATCCAAACCAGAATTTAGCCCAATGCACATCAGATCGACTTTTGTCTGAAGGCAGCGCTTCAACAGCCAGAGGTGCCTCTTGATTTGGGCGATAAATCAATACCCCATCTTTTTCCTTCAAATAATAATTCAGTCTAATCTTAGCCTCAAACGGTGCAATCAATTGATCACCCTCTGGTTTTGTATACTGTAAATTCACTGGCGTCAGAAATTTAAAAACTGAATACCCTGCAGCACTTTCATCACCTGAGATTAAAGATTCTGAGCGCAAGAATGCGTTAAACTGGTTATCTTTGGCTTGCTCTTCTGTTGTGACTGTCATGTGCATCAGTTCAGTATTTTCTACTGCAGCTAGATTTTCCAATGTTGGGTGAAAATCAGACTCTAACCGCCATAAGTCTTCGGTATAATTTTTCAATATGCCACCCGCCAAGTTCTCTGCTTTAATGATTACCGTAGGTATTGCAGCATTACTTTGTACGATTGGCTGACCCAAATACGTAAACCCTTCGGTATTGCTGACCGCACAGGCCGCTGAAAATTTAGGCGCAACCTTAGAGTCGCTCACAACAATCTTTGCTGGTATAAAGCGTCCTACTAGTTTTGTATGCGAGGGTTCTCGATGAGCGCTGACTAAGGCTTCTTGAGGCACCTCTTGTTGCCAATACTGCCCATCTTGCATGCTGGCGATTAAGCGGATATGACCCACTTCGTCATACTTGACTGTTGCCCATATGCTAGACGATGCGCCATTGATTTGACGTGGCACAACGCCCTCACAGCTGGGCGTGTCGAGTGGTAAATGCTGCCAACAAACAGATAAGACACCATCCACACCTTCCGCAGGTAAAATCCTTTCAAAGCTTAAAGACAAATCCTCTCTGGGTCTCTCATGACCAAACCCCAAAATCGGTTGATCTTCGGCATTTAATGCCTCAACCTCTACCTCAAAATTTTCACCTGCTGTCGCAAATACACCAGGTAATGTATTTTCACGAGGTAATGTTGGTTCAGGATAAACAGGTCCATTTTTATCAATCACCACTTGCTTAATGTTTAATTTTGCAGGAGTAATGGCGATTGGGTTGCTTTCCCCATATAAACCCGTCATTAAATCACCGGCATGAAAACTAAAGATTCCTATCCCATCATACCGTACTTTTAGAGTCGCTATACCTCCATCAGAAGAGCCTTCACCAAAGTTTAAAGTATAATTTCTAGCTAATGTATCATCTGATAGTGCTATAAAATTAGTGGCTGATGGCCTGCCTGGAAATAGGACTTTTGTCGTTCTAAGTTCATTCAAATACGCTTCATCAAATTGTTGATGTTGCGTTTTACGGACTTCAATTTGATGACTGCCATAATAGCTGGGATCGCGCTGACAACTTCCATCAGGTCCACTGGTTACCGCTTCAATAGTTAAATTAAACTCTTGTCCTGCAAGATGGCTATCCGGGTAAGTAATTTTAAAACCGGACCCATAAAAATACATTGGTAACAGATCTTCCATCCCCTCGTCTTCGTCATGCCCACCACCACTTGCAATGGCACTGATTGATGGAATAAGCTCAAAATTCTTACTTTGTGTGTTTAATAATGAAACATTACTTAGAGTGACCAATCCCTCGCTGGCTTTAGAAAGCTTTAATTGTACTTGACCATGATCTGCGTCAGTAAACGTATATCGATTATTAGATAAGCGTGTTCCATCCGCATTTAACCAGGTTAATTCATTGTTGCCATCTTGCGCAGCCGACAACTGAATAGTGCCATTAAAATCTTGTACCAGTGTTCCATTACGCATGACTAAAACGGTAACATCTTGCTCAGCACACGTTAGGCCAACATTGGAGTATCTCAAATAAAAGCTCAAATTTTCATTAGGCATGGGGGGACTGAGGGGCTCAGGCTGACCGTTTGCCAAAGCAAGCGTGGATACCAGCAATGCAACCATACCGGCAATCACAGTGTGCTTAAATGAACGATAGCATTTCATGATATACACGCTTATCCCTTAGATCCAGACGTATGAGTAAGACTATTTACCCAGCAAAATAGTTCCCTATACTCTTTTCGCTTTGAGTATAGACTCAAAGCGATTTGGTTTTAGGCTAGGCGTCGAGTCGCGAGCAACCGGAACATATACCCAAGATACTACAAAATACCTGTTCCTAGCTGCTCGAATTTAACCCTCTGCAGCCTTCCTCGCCTCACAATAGTATCGACCATTCCTTGGTTCGGAAAACTGCATCTGGTT
>JAHFQF010000196.1 GCA_023266435.1 Legionellales bacterium
TCTTTGATAATTTTCCTATCCCCGCCTTAGGTCGTGTATTGCGCTACCTGGTTTTCCCTTGGGGCCGAGTTTTTTCACAACCTAACGATCGTCTATCACATCAAGTAGGCAGTGCGCTGCTCATGCCATCCGTATTTCGTGATCGTGTCTCGCAGTACTGCTACCGTGCAAACAGCATAGACTGTCCGACCGGATTGCTGGACATTGCGTTAGATAAACTCGTCAAATGCATTCCGATAGAACGTAAGCTGCAGGAGGCCATCAAATTAGGCTTAATTGACAAATCTTTCCCCTTAAACCAAAAAATTAAAGTTGCTTTACAGCATCATATTTTGACAACTGAAGAAGCCAGTTTGCTACAAGATTACGAAGTGGTGCGCAAAGAAGCCATCGCTGTCGACTCTTTTTTAGCGGACTATTTTAATCAAAGGAAACAAACATAATGTCAAAACAGCGCAAACTCAGCGGCCGCTCAGTCTATGTAGTCGATGGTGCGAGAACACCATTTTTAAAAATGCGCGGTAAGGTGGGCCCTTTTAAGGCCTCCACTTTGGCAACCTACTGCGGTCGGCAATTACTGCATCGGCAAAAATTTGATACCAGCCACATTGATCAAGTCATCATGGGGTGCGTAGGTGCTGCTGCCGATGAAGCCAATATCGCGCGCTTGATCGCCTTGCGGTTAGGCTTAGGACATCGTATGCCAGCATTTACGGTGCAACGAAACTGTGCATCAGGTTTACAAGCCATTGATGTCGCTGCACGTGCCATTGCGCATGGTGAAAGTGACATCGTGCTGTGTGGTGGCACTGAAAGCATGTCACACGCGCCTTTGTTATTCAAAGATGCAATGACCAACTGGCTGCAAGTCTTGCAACGCGCAAAAACGGTGGGTCAAAAAGCACAAGCATTGACACAGTTCAGAGTGGGGATGCTCACACCAGTTGTCGCTTTGCTAAAAGGACTCACAGATACTTATGTCAATCTCAACATGGGGCAAACCGCAGAAGAAATTGCATTTCGTTTTGGCATCACTCGTGAAGACATGGACAAATACGCAGAGCGTAGCCATCAATTGGCGTTGAAAGCCCAAGAACAGCATGCCTTTGATGAAGAAGTCGTTGCCATATTTGATGAAAAAGGTAACTTATATGACAAAGATGATGGTATCCGCTCTGATGCTTCATTAGAAAAATTAGCAAAACTGCGTCCTGTCTTTGACAAATTTGGTAATGTCACAGCAGGTAACAGCTCACAAGTCACAGACGGTGCCTGTGTATTATTGCTGGCTAGTGAAGAGGCCGTTAATCGTCATCAATTGCCTACTTTGGGTCGAGTGGTTGATTTTGAATGGGCTGCTTTAGATCCAAGTGTGATGGGGTTAGGGCCAGTACATGCCATTACACCACTGCTCACACGTCATCAATTGCAATTGGCTGATCTCGATTGCATGGAAATCAATGAGGCCTTTGCAGCGCAATTGCTGGGTTGTTTGAAAGCCTGGCAAGACAAAACGTATTGTCAGACACATCTGGAGTTGCCAGATGTGTTTGGTGAAATGGATTTAAATAAAGTCAACCCAGATGGTGGTGCGATTGCGTTAGGTCATCCTGTGGGTGCCAGTGGGGCACGTGTAGTGCTGCATTTACTACATCATCTCAAACGTCAACAAGGACGCCTCGGCGTGGCCAGTTTGTGTATTGGGGGTGGTCAAGGTGGCGCAGTTTTGGTAGAGGCTTGTTAAGGGTTTTAGTATGACGACACAATATGCTCATTGGCAACTGACAAAAGACACACATAATCTATTTTGGTTAGGGCTTGATCGCCAAGGTAAATCAGTCAATAGTATTCATGGAGAGATTTTAAGCGAATTAGATGAAATCATTACGCATTTATCTAATAAGTTACCTCCCATGGCTTTGATTATTCATTCTTTAAAGCCTACAGGATTTATTGCCGGGGCTGACATTGAACAGTTTAAAGACATTGATGATCCTCAAGTAGCCATTGATTTGATTCGGCAAGGGCAGCGTGTTTTCGAGAAATTAGAAAACGCGCCTTTTACGACGATTGCTATGATCGATGGATTTTGTTTAGGTGGTGGTTGTGAGCTTGCATTAGCCTGTGACTATCGTATTGCCAGTTTAGACAGTAAAACAAAGCTTGGCTTACCTGAAATTAAATTAGGCATCCATCCTGGTTGGGGTGGTACTGTCAGATTACCTCGACTGATTGGCAGCTTAAAAGCATTGGATTTGATTTTAACCGGCAAATCCATTCCAGCTAAAGTGGCTCAAAAGATGGGCATGGTTGATGTCGCTGTGCCAAAGCGATTACTCAAGCAAGCTACAGTACAATTGGCTCAAAAGCCTCCCGCACGTAAATCTTTACCCGCGTGGAATCAAATCGTTGATTTGGATTTTGTGCGTCCTTTCATTGCAAAAATGATGTTGAAAAAAATCAAGAGCAAAGTCAAAAAAGCGCATTATCCTGCACCGTTTGCTGTGATTGATAACTGGCAAGAATATGGCGTACAACATCCTCAGGCATACACTGTAGAGCTAGAATCCATGGGCCGCTTAGTCGTAGGTGATACGGCCAAAAATCTGGTGCGAGTATTCTTTTTACAAGATAGGCTTAAAAATGAAGCCAAAACTTTCAAATTTAAAGCCAAGCATGTGCATGTGATTGGTGCTGGGGTCATGGGGGGGGACATTGCGGCTTGGTGTGCAATGCAAGGATTACGTGTCACATTGCAAGATCAGAAGCCTGAGTTTTTACAGTCTGCCATGAAGCGCGCCCATCAGTTGGCAGTCAAAAAATTGAGAGAGCCTCATGAGGTACAAAACATGATGGATCGGCTCATTCCTGATTGCAAAGGGGAAGGCGTTTATCAGGCTGATGTGATCATTGAAGCCATCACTGAAAAGCTGGAAGCCAAACAAGCATTGTTTACAAAATTGGAAACACAAGCAAAACCAGGTGCAATTTTGGCAACGAATACTTCTACCATTCGATTAGAAGAAATTCGCCAACCGATGCAAAATCCGAAACGACTCATTGGTATTCACTTTTTCAATCCAGTCGCGCAAATGCCCTTGGTTGAAGTTGTACACAGTGATGACACCGACGAAAGCATCGTAGGGGCTGGATTGGCTTTTGTAAAACAGATCAATAAATTACCGTTGGCTGTTAAGAGTGCGCCTGGGTTCTTAGTCAATCGCATTTTATTACCCTATATGCTGGAAGCGGTGTCCTTATTAGAAGAGGGCGTTGCTGGACCGGTGATTGACAAAGCCGCCATGGAGTTTGGTATGCCCATGGGACCGATAGAGTTGGCGGACACTGTAGGCCTAGATGTCTGCTTACATGCTTTAGAAAAATTGGCTGAAAGCTTTGGCTATGTGATCCCGCCTATATTGCGAGAAGCAGTACGCCAAGGCACTTTAGGCAAGAAAACAGGTAAAGGTTTTTATGAGTATAAAGACGATAAGCCGATCAAAGAAAAGGTGGTGGATGATTTTATTCCGCAAGACATTATTGATCGACTCAGCTTACGTATGGTGAATGAGTCTGTGGCTTGTTTACGAGAAGGTATTGTCAAAGATGCCGATTTATTAGATGCAGGCACTATCTTTGGTTGTGGTTTTGCACCGTTTAGAGGGGGGCCAATCCATTATGTACGCTCCTCTGGATTTGATGTGATGAGAAAACAACTCGAGCAACTTGAGACTCGGTATGGGGATCGGTTTCAAGCGGATAGAGGATGGTATGATGTAGCCTAAAATCAAATCACCTTGAGTATGTACCCAAGATACTTCGAAATGCATGTTTCTAGCTGCCCGAGTTTACCCAGCTGAAGCCTTCTTCGCCTCGCAATAGTGTTGACTATTTCTCGGCTCAGAAGACTGCATCTGGTTAAATTCGCTTTGCTATAA
>JAHFQF010000197.1 GCA_023266435.1 Legionellales bacterium
ACGACCTCTAAGGTTTTACTCTGCTCTAATACGGCTTTAAAGCGGTGATCCCAAGCCGTATGGATTGAGGTGTCGTCATCAAGGATCATCACCAAGGCATTAGGCGTAAGCAGCATTCGGTCCGCTATCCAACCTGGTGTTTTTAACAGTGGAAAAGCTAACGTGACCTTCGTTCCGGCTCCTGGCTGAGACTGAATATCTAAGTGCCCACCATATTCCTCTAGGGTTTCACGCACCTGCACAAGACCAATCCCATGGCCTTGTGCTTTACCCTGGGTCACTGCCTCAGCCTGAAGGATCCTTTGCATCAGCTCAGGTGACATCCCCTCGCCATTGTCCTGAATCGACAGGCTCAAGTTAGATTCTGTAATACTTAAGCGCAATACAACACAGCTAGCTCCTACCTTAGAGGCATCCACGGCATTGTTAATCACATTTGAGAGCATCCGTTTAAACCGGGTTTGGTCCCCTTTCACAAAGACAAAGTAAGCATCCTGATTAAACGTATAATCAAACTGAACCTTTGCATCCCGATACTGGAGACGCTTTTCTGATAATACCTCCAAGGTCAAACCTGACATCAATAAATCCTGCTCCTTATGCTGCTCCTGGGGATTGAAATCCTCGCCCTGACGGTATTGATTCAGCACATTGTTAGCAATGTCTTGGATAGTGTGCGCAGCCTCACGTAGCGCGATACGGTCCCCCTCTGGAATATCGGTGCAGGTTTGGGCTAAAACCAATAAAGCCGCTGTGGGGGACTTGATATCGTGTGCCACTTGAGCCGTGACCTCGCCCAGGCGTTTTTTGACTTTATCTTTTTCCTTGATTGCCTCGATTGCATCGGTGAGCACTCTATTTAAAAAAATGAACTCATCAATTGAAAACTCTCGGTCTAAGGCTTCCTGTTTGTTTTCCTGCAGCAAAATTCGGATATTTCCTGCCAACTTATTAAATGGATTCTCAAAGTTTTTACCCATAAAAATTGCAAAAACCACAACAATAATTGAGTAGATCATGATGAAAAATGGTAAGCCCAATAGCACCTTCTTATCAATAATTGCAAAAAAATAGGCGATCATAAAAAACAACAGAAAGCTAAAAATAGAGGTTCCGAAAGACCAAAATACTAACCGACTCTTGATTGAACTCGTACTTCGAAACCAACTTTTCAGCTCATCATTTTGACCTGCATGAAGCATCCAGACACCAAACATCATGAGCAGCAAGCCTAAGAACCATAATAGTTCACCATACACCAGCATCGTTGAAGTTTGCGAGGCCACGGAGTAGACCACAAACAAATTTCCTGAAACCAGGGTGGTTAGGCCTGCTAGAAAGTACGAGAATCCTTTATTTTCAGAGTAGATTAAACATAAAATCACACAATCAAATATCAGAAGCTGCATGCATACCAAGAAAATTTGGGTAATACTCTGCCAAGAATTCACCGAAAATGCGTAGTGAATGGACGATAAAAACAGGTAAATAATGATAAAGTTAATGACCGTAAAAAAGGAAAGCAAGTTTAAAAAATTCTTTCTATGTAAAATTCCTTGCATGAGCATCTTGCCTAAGAAAATGAGGCTCCCAATGATCCAAGCCGTGAGTGGAAAGAAGTTCAACACAAAAACGACAAAGGGCAAATTGGTCAGCAGGCTATTTTGCCAATAAACCAGAATATAAAAAGTCACATCATTCACAGCCAATCCAATGTTAACGACCATAAACCACTTCAGAATCTTTTGATCAGGCAAGCTCGCTTTTTTATAAATTTTATATGCAGGCCAGAGAATCAATGCATGAACCAGAAATTCTATTTGTGCTGAGAGCGTGCTGATTTCATCTGCATAACGCTCAACGAGCACTCCCAGACATAAGAGTACAGCCCATAGGACGAGGGTGCTTAGAATCACCCAAGAGCCCAAAGTCATTCCTCTGAGCCCACACCTGAGCTGTCCCACAAGATAATTTAATGATACGCGTTCTTGCTCAAGCATTTTGCTTTCCTTTCACATCGATACCAGCGCTTAAAACAGACCACACACAATAATGCCATTAAAACCATAGTGGTCACATTAAACCAATTGTGGGCCTGATAGGCCAAGACCCCCGAAAAAATATCAGCAATGAAATAGTAAATCCAAGTCTCAATTTTTTTGTGATTATATTGAATCACGGCCAGCAGATAAATGGAGAAACTTAAGGCATCCACCGTTGGGGAGAGGTCATTCACAAAATTTAAAATCCAACGCAGCAACAAAAAAACACCCACCCCACCTAAGAGTGCGTAACTATGCTGAACGAGCGTCATACGCGTCGTTGCAATCACAGGATGGGCATGGTCTTTGTATTTTCTATCATAAACCATGCTTAGCAGTGTCTCTTTCAGGGACTGCTTACGCAAACGTGACCAATTAAAAAAACCATAAGTAGAAATCCCAGCCTGCATAACCTGCATCAGCGCATTGGCATATGCATGATTCAAAAACATGCCCACCGCAATCAGCCCATAGGCCGGCCAATTCCAAAAAAAACTCTCTAGCCTTTCGTAATAGGAGTACCCAATATTGATCAGCATTGCCAATACGGCCAAGATACCTATAGCCAGGATCATGATTCGCCCTGAATTTGGGCTTTCACTCTCTCAGCACTTTCAAGAGCCCCCTCCATATATCCCATCCACTCATTTGCGGTCTCTGTACCCACAAAATAAACACCCTCAAACGCTTGCGTTAGATAATGATGATTTTGACTGAGTGCTCCAATCGGTGGAACACAAAAGTAACACCCCCCCGCGAATTGATCCTCAGTCCAGTTTTTACGATGGATCGCACAAGCCTGCTTAGCTAAATCATTTTGCAATAAGAACGCCAATTGGTCTGTAATTTGCGCATCAGTATAACCCGAATCATTGGTTATAAACACTGTAATGGCGTTATAATTGCTGTTACAAGCATCATACGCCAAATAAACAGGTGGTGTATCCGAAATAATTTGGCCATTATAGCCACCCTCACGCCAAAATGCTTTTTCATACTGTACGATTACCTTGGTGACACTCCCCATTTTTAAAGATTGATAAAAGGCTACCCGTTCCTCCTCTAATCTAGGCCTCCAATCAATTTTTGGAATAAATTGTGCGGGTAGCGCACTAATAATTTTATCTGCTGAGTACAGAGCCCCATCTCTAGTATGCACCTGATAAGAGACCGCTTGACACTCCACTCGGGTCACTTCTGCATTAAAAACAACATGACATTGCTCAGCAAGCTTATTGGCAAGCATTTGCGCCCCGCCTTCAATACGAAATTCCTGAGCCCCACCTTTAATACCAGCCAAAGCACGATACCCACCACAAGACTTAAGCAAGTAAAGCCAAAAAAACATCGAGCCAAATCCTGCATCAGTACAGGTGAGCAAGTTAAATGAAAAATTGAAAGTTTTATCTACCAACTCATTCAGAACATTAACACGACACCAATCACGAAAGCTAACTTGGTCTAAGTGCTTTTGCTTTTCAAAAAAATCTTCTTCTCCACTCAGCGTATAAAACTGCTCAATATAGGGTGTAAATGGAGAGGCATCATCTGCAGCTTTCACAACATTATGTTTCTCCAAGAGTTCATCGCGTTGTTGATTGAAGTAACGAATAAATTTACCCTCTTCAAATTGCCGATACACGGATAAGCCAAATTGCTCGCATAGCTTCATAACACGGGGGTGTAAGCTAGAAACCCACTGCCCCCCCAAATCCACGCCTTCTTCCGTATAAACCCTCCCCCCTACGCGATCACGCGCCTCTAACACGGTCACAGCATACCCTTGCTGCTGAAGTAAGTATGCTGAATATAGTCCTGCCAACCCTGCGCCAATGACAATTACTTTTTTTTGATTACGAAGCATTTTATTTCCAAAATAAC